>CAZBGR010000043.1:0-1715 GCA_964491535.1 uncultured Muribaculaceae bacterium | reverse complement strand
GCTTGATAACCATGAATAGAAGGATGAATGTCTAATGGATTAGGCAAATAATCCTTATTATCTTTAAAAGTTTGATAAATATCAACATAAAATAAATTATATTTTTTAGCTAATGATTTCATTTGCTGATTAGCTTCTAATAAATAAGGCTCTGCTTTAGTAGCATAATCTTTATTTATTTGCCATAAAGGATTATAATACCCAATTAAAATAATATCTTCCTTGCAATACTTTTTTAATAATATAATTACTTTTTCTATATCATTAATAACACCATTAACATACCCCATCAATTTAATTTCATCTTCAAAAATAGTATTAATATTAGTTAAATTTAACTTATAAAATAAATCATTAGCCCCTATTGATAAAGTAATAAGATCAGCATTAGTTAAAGCATTTTTAAGAGTTATTACTTTATTATTAATTAAAACCTCTTTATTATCATTAATATCCCTTATTAAATCTGTCGTTCGATAACCGCTAACAGCATAATGCTTCGTATAAAATTCTAATTTCTTTTTACCCTTTAAATAATCACTAACATAATCACTATACCCATAGCCTAATTTACCATAAGGATTATGGCCGGCTGCTAAAGAATCACCTAATGCTAAATAATAAATTTTATGATCAATATTAGTAATATAAATAATTATAGGTAAAATAATTAATAATAATAAAACTAATAGTTTTTTAATAATCATTTATAAACACCCCGATTTAAAGGCCATGCTTATTAATTATATTTCCTTTAATTCTATTTTAGCACCTATTTTTTTCAATTTAGCAATAATATTTTCATAACCTCTCAAGATATGATCAACATTATTAATCGTCGTTATTCCTTTTGCAATTAAACCGGCAATAATAAGACAAGCCCCCGCCCTTAAATCAGTTGCTGTTACCTCTTTTCCTTGTAACATAGTAGGTCCTTTTATATACGCTTGCTTATTATTAACTTTTATATCCGCCCCCATTAAATTTAAATAAGACACATTTTGAAATCTGTTTTCCCAAATTGTTTCTTCAATTATACTAACTCCTTGACATTGAGTTAATAAGGTTGTTAAAGGTTGTTGCAAGTCAGTTGGAAAGCCCGGATAACCTTGAGTTTTAATGTTAACACTATTAAATATCTTTCCCTGATTGATAATAAAATAATCAAAACCTATCTTTATATCAATCCCAATTTCTTTTAATTTCAAAATTAAAGCTTCAACATGAGAAGGAATTACATTAGTAATTTTTATTTCCTTACCAATCAAAGAGGCTAAAATCATAAACGTTCCCGTTTCTATTCGATCAGGAATAACTTCATGAAAAGCACCATTTAATTTAGTTACCCCACTTATCTTTATCTCGCTAGTTCCTGCCCCTCTTATTTTAGCACCCATATTATTAAGAAAAGTCGCCACATTAACTATTTCTGGTTCCTTCGCCGCATTTTCAATTATAGTTTCCCCTTTAGCTTTTGAAGCAGCTAACATAATATTAATCGTCGCTCCTACACTAGCAATATCTAAATAAATATGATTCCCTCTTAATTCATCAGCTTCAATCAAATAACGATTCTTATCTTCCTTTACTCTCGCCCCTAAAGCAACAAACCCCTTTAAAGTTAAATCTATCGGCCGAGCCCCTATTGAACAACCTCCCGGAAAATAAATCTCTACTTTTTTATATTTACCTAATAAAGCCCCCATAAAATAATA
>CAZBGR010000042.1:0-1767 GCA_964491535.1 uncultured Muribaculaceae bacterium | reverse complement strand
TCAAGAAAATCAATAGTTGTTTGAGGGTTAAGATAATTTAAATGATAATGAAATAATAACAAACAAATAAATAAACTTAAATAAAGGTAACGTTTTAACGGATAATAAGATAAGCCTAAACTGATAATCAAATAATAAAGGCTTATTAATATAAGATTAGGTTTCGCTAAAAATACTAATCCTATTTTAATCTGATCAATTAATAGAGATGTTTTTTCCATAATAAAAATAAAAGGATATAATATAGAATCTAAAAAAGGAATAAAAAAAGTAATTAATGATAAGGGAAACAAAATAAAAGTTACTAAAGGAACAAAAAAGAGATTAAAAAAAGGACTTAAAAGATTAATTTGAAAGAAATAATAGCTAGTAAGAGGAATACTAACTAAAAAAGCTATTAAAGAGATAATAAAGACTTTTTTTAAATAAGTAGTTTCTTTATTTAAAATTTTTAAGGAAAGTATTAAATAAAAGCTAATAATAAAAGAATACTGGAAACCAATATTATAAATAAAATAAGGATTAATTATTAATAATAAAGTAAAAGTTATTAGTAAAAGATCAATTGTTTTTATTTTAAAATAATATTTTTTATTAATTGTTTGTAAGGTAAAAAAAAGAGTTGCTCGCCAAACTGAGGGAGCATAATTAGTTAGTAAAAGGTAAAAAAATAAAAAACTTATTACTAATAAGTATCGTTTTTGATTACTAACCTTAAAAAGTTTTAAAATAAATAATAAGGTAATTGCTAAAAAGGAAATATGCATTCCAGAAATAGCAAATAGATGGTTAAGTCCATTTTGTTGATAGGTATTCATAATTTTATTATCTATTTGTTTATGATTTCCTAATAAAAAAGCTTGGAGATATTCTTTTGATTTAGGGATATTTTTAATTTTTTTTAAAATTAAATTTTTAAGATAATAATTTAATTTTCTATTAGGGGTTATAATTTTAAGTTGGGAGGCTTTAAATAGATAATTTATTTTTTGGTAATAAAGATACTTTCGGTAATTAAATAAATTAAAAATAGTATTATTATTTGGTTTAATTAGGTCACCTTTCATTATAATATGATCACCTAATTTAAAATTAAAATGCTCCTTTTCTTCTTTGCTTTTAAACCAATAATAAGCGATTAATTTCTCCGAGGTTATTATTTCTAAGGTTAATTGATCACCATCAATTTTTATATTATTGATAATACCTTTTATTTCTTTTTCATTACCTTTAAATGAGCTTGCTGGTAATTTTAGATTGGTAAAGATAAGGGCTAAAATAAAAATAGTAAGAGAAATGATTTTAAATAACCATTTATAATGTAAGATAGTCCTTAATTTTATCAAAAGTACTTTCTCCGATACCATTTACTTTTTTTAAATCTTCAATAGTCTCAAAAGGCCCATTTTCTTCTTTATAACTTAAAATAGCTTGGGCTTTAACCTCCCCTATCCCAGGTAAAGTTAATAATTGCTTAAGATCAGCTTTATTAATTGAAACTTTAGAACTAGGTTGATTAGGGTTTTCAGAGTTAGGTTGATTGGGATTAAGGCAAGCCTGATTAGTTTTAGGATCGGGACAAGGATTATTTCCTTCAAGATAATCAATTAAATGATCAATTTGATTTGAGGCTATTTTATTTTTAAAATTCTTGACTTCATTTTTAGTATAAACGATAATAACCATTTCATCACTTATTTTTTTACTAAGATTTAAAAGACTGCTATCGGCTTGTTCACTAAAACCACCAGCCATATTTATTGCATC
>CAZBGR010000041.1:0-2802 GCA_964491535.1 uncultured Muribaculaceae bacterium | reverse complement strand
ATCATCCATTTATTTCACCTCTTTTTGTGCTAATTATAATATACTATATTGTTAATCTTGTCAAGGTATTCCCAAATGCAGGACAGTGCAATATGATTAACTTGTGATAATGTCTTAAGTGTTATCTTTGGAAAATGTCCCAAATATAAGATATAATAATCCGCTGAGGTGGAAAAAATGAGAAAGGTATTATTAAGAATGAATGATACGGATATTAATTATTCAATATTTAAACCTTTTGATTATATAGACCGTTATTTCTTACCCTTTAACCTTAGAAATTGGTTTTAAATATATTAAGTTAACGAGAATATAGTTGTTTTAATATTAAACAATATAAATTCTTATAAAATAAAACCTAAATATTGAAAATTTAATAATTATATTTTGCTTTGCTTCCTTAAAAATCCCAAGAACCCTTTACACTAACACACTTTATAACAATGGTATTACCATTTTTTTGTTTTTGTTAATTTTGTTTCTTTATTTCCAACAAATATAGTAGTATAAGAATCAATGTCATCAACGTTTATGCTCCCTAAATTTGTAATTATTAACTTTTGTTCCTCAGTTCCTTTTCCTTTAGCTAATCCAACTATAGTTTCAATAGGACGATAAGCTAATAATATTTCTCGAGCTAGAAGTAAATTTTTATAGGTCGAATTGCACGGACCATAGAATACAATTGAAAAATTTGTACTGGCTACTGAAATTATTTTGGCTTGCAATTGTTGAAAAATTCTTTCGTCACAATAAATTAATTCTGATAAATTCAAAACCTTAATTGCTCCCATTGTTAAATCATCATAATTGCCACTTCCAACACCAACAATATATAATTTTTTCATAGTACCTATTTAATTTAATTAATCTTTTTCATTTATAAATTTTAAAATCTCCTCTGATAATATTGTTTCTTTATCAACTTTTATTACATTTATTCCTAATTTTTTTGCACCTTCAATATTTTCTTTATTATCGTCTAAAAAAAGTAATTCTTCTGCATTTATATTATATTTATTTAATATATGTTCATAAAAATCAGAATTAGGTTTTATCTTATGGATTTCTGCCGATATAATAATATCATCCAAATCTTCTACTCCAAATGTTTCACCTATAAAAGTTCTCACAAACGAAACATGGTTTGTAGCAATAACAATTCTAATATTATTATATTTATTTTTTATATTTCTAAATAAATCTTTTTCTCTAATTTTATACAATTTAGAAATAAGTCCTTCTGTAGTTCTCATTAATATAGAATCTTTATCAATATATTTTCTAGCATTAATCAAAAAATCAGAATCATTTAAATTAGGACCAAACATTCTTTCTAATTTGTCTTCAATTTCAGTTAATTCAATATCTTTTTCATTAACTAACACACCAACAAAATCAAAAGCTATTATTTTTATCATTTTAATCTTCCTTTATCAATATTCTCCAAGAGCCATAACTTTTACAGCAAGATAATAACTTTGATATTTCAATATATTTTTTTTCATACTTGTTTTTAACGGGATTTATAATTTCAACATTATTTTTATAACTTTTAATTATAATTATAAAATGACCACTATAATCATTATATGATAATGTCACCCTATGATATATAATAATTATTTTTTAATATAACTTTTTTTATAACTAGTGTTTTTATTTTCTAAATCTTCCGCCATATTAAATATTATATCATGTTGACGAATTATAAATTTTGATAAGATTTCCGATAAATCTATTTCAACATGTTCTAATTCTTTATTCTCTTTATTAAATGTATCTAAAAATATGCTATCTGGTAAAAAATCATCTTTTACTATATTATTTAATACATTAAAATTAGTTAATAAAATTAATTTTGTGAAATCACTTAATTCATCAAAATATATTTCCTCTTCATCAATTATAGCTGGAATATAATTTGTTAAAAAGAAAAGTTGTTCTAAAAATGCATCTTTACATAATTTAAACATACACACTTTTGCATTAGGATCCATAACATATGTTTTTATAATCCAATACATATATTGTTCAAAAGTATTAACAATTTGACCCTCTATAGGATTTTGAATTCCATAAAGAGTAGCTAAAGAAAAACATTTGTCAGGCATAAAAGACATATTATATTTTATTACTCTATATATTAATTCTTCTATACCAATCATAAAGGATTGACTATTCTTAAGTTCCATATTCGGTTCCATAAAGTTAGCCATATAAATAATATTTTTCAAATCATTATAATTATTAACTAGTATAATTCCATGCGATTCTATATCATTAATAATCATTTTATATTCATTTAATTTATCTTCAAACTGATAATTATCTTTCGCATCAAACTTACTGATACTATTTTTTACATTTTCTGACAAGGGAAAAATTCTTAATTCCATTTCATTTATATAAATGTCATCTACAACATCATTAAAATTTACTAATGGACACAGAGGAAGTAAAACTGAAGAATTATTATTTTTATTTTTTAAATTAAAAGAACAAACAATTGAACCAAAAAGCAAAACCCCTATCCCTGTTATTAAAACAACTCTTTTTTTCTTTGATAAGGTCCATCCTTTTCTTTTCTTTTGTTTTCCAACCATTTTATCAACCGCCTTAAATGGATATTTAATCGTTTTTCTGATCGTATTTATAAAACCTTTTCATCTAATTTAGCCTTTTTGTGTTAATTATAATATATAATATTATCAATCTTGTCAAGCATTAAATTATATAAAAATATAATTATATGATTAACTTGTGATAATGTCTTAAGTGTTATCTTTGGAAAATGTCCCA
>CAZBGR010000040.1:0-2912 GCA_964491535.1 uncultured Muribaculaceae bacterium | reverse complement strand
ATTCCTTAACTAGGATATAACATTTTACATTTTTTGTCAAACAAAATGTAAAGTAAATGTAAGATATAAATTGATATTGTGATAGTTTTAAAAGCTTAATATTAATCACTTTTGTTTTTCCAATGTTGATGGCTATGTCCACCATCACGATTGTCTGAATAACGGTTTACACTACCACTTTTTTCATAACTAAGATAAGTTAAATTCCCTCTTTCATCACTACTAGCATAGTCCCACCCTCTGTTTTTTTTCTTTACTCATTTTTTTCATCCTCCAATTCTAAATCATCCCATTTATAATTAACATCTCCATCATTATAAAAAATAAATTTTTCTTTTCCTATTATATTAAATACATAATCAAGTTTTAATAAAAGTTCGTTTGATTTTTTTAATTTTTCTTCTTTAGATAAATCATCCTTAATAGTATTAAAATAATTTACCAATTCAAATGCTTCGTTTATCAGATCGTTATTTTTATTTGTATGATCTTGATAATCTTCTAGGGCTAATGAAATTCGAAAAATCATATAAAAATTTTTTTAATTTTTTCTTCCATTTTTAAATATACACTACTCCTTTTTAAATTAAAAAATGAGTTTTACAATCTTAATTAATAAAATTGTTCTTTTCTTAGAATTTAGTTTTTCTTTTTTTAAAAAAGTTGGTTAAATTTAGGTGTTTATTATATATCTATACATTAAACTAACTAAATCCATAATTAGCATCCATTCATTTAGCTAACTCCATAACTACTTTAACATAAATTTTATATATCTATAATCTTACATTTTAAAGATGATTCCTTTGATGCTAAAAAACTTAAATAATTTTTATGCTTTTGATAAAGTTCAGGTGAATCCCATATTAAGTTTTCTGATTCATCATATACTAAATTATAATCCAAATTTTTTGCAAACTTCATTATGCCTTTTATAGTAATTCCATCGTCAAAACATCCCTCAGCCTCAGATGGATATCTTTCTACAATTGAAAGAAAATCTTCATATGTTTCTTTAGGTGTGCTTCTGCCATATAAAACATCTTGCATTTTTAACTTTGAGGCAATAGATTGTAATTTAGCACTTACCTCTGCAATGGTTTCTTCACCACTACAGGGAACAAATAATGATACAGTATTAAAACTTATTCTTTTAGCTTGCCCTAATGCAATTAGCTCTTTAAAAATGGCTTGGTTTTCAGAACTTAATGTTTGATAATCACATTGAATTTGACATATACCATCTTCTTTTATACTATCTTCAATTACACCTTCAGTATCGTTATATGTAGTTCTAATATTCTTATTAAATAAATCTATACAAGTTTTTAAACAAGCTGGTTCTGAATAAATAATTATATCTTCAATAGTATCAATACGACATCCTATTCCAGAAACACATCTCGCATGAGAATCTTTTATTTTAATACTTCCAACCAAATCAAAATCAATAGTAAATAATGCTTTTATAAAAGGATCCTTTATTTCTTTAGGAATTATTATGTGTGAAGCAAGTACGTCTTCATAAGTCAATGTGTTTTCACTAGTTTGTAAATCAGCAGGCATATCCCTTGCTTCATATAAATCTTTTGCCATTTCTTCAGCTTGTTCCATAGAATCACAACTAGTATTTATTTTATAAAAAAAACTATAAGGGTATTGTGAAAAAGCATCAAAATAAATTTTAGTCACACCATCTATTGTTATTGGTAAAAAAATTGCAAATAATGATTCATAAAGTTCATGTTTTAAACCTACATCAACTATATCATTTATATTATATTTTTGTAGTTCAACAACCTTTCTAAGATTATTTTTTATTTCTATTAAAATTTGTTTTATTTGATCTTGTTCTTCCATTTTATTACCCCCTAAATTTGTATTGCGAACATATTATATCATATTTGATTTATATATATAAACTTTAAAAACTGTACGCACTATTTTAAACATAAAAAACTCCGGTAAGCATTATAAATAAAGACCTAAGGAGTTTTTACTCTTTAAAAAGTGTTAAAGATGGGAATTTACTTTTCAACAACTTTTTCGGGCAATTTTATATCTTTTTTGTGCTAAAATTTTAATTCACTCATAGAATGAACATCAATATTAATTCTTTTATATAATTGCTCTGTGTTTAAAGAAACAATTTCATAACTTGATAAATTCAACTTTTTTATAATTTCATTAATAACTTCTTCGTTATCACATTCTATTTCTAAATATGGATTTAATAATGGCCATATATCAATTTCAATTTTTGCATTTTTATATTCATAACTATATCTATTTTTTTCCTGATAACTTCTGCGACTGATACCAATGCTTTCTAAAATTAAATTTGTTTCTTCCAGAGATGATACTTCTACTTCATTTTCAATAACATTTTGAAATTTATCATTTTTCTTTTCTAAAATATGTTTTGTTGTTAGTTCAGTTTTTCCATTGCTTTCTCTTAATCGTATCCATTTGTTTGGATTTATATGAAATTCACTAAACAATTTTTCCAATTCCGAATTAGAAAGAATTGTTCTTATTTCATCAATTGGTAATTTACCAATAGAATTTAGTGTGTTAATATCAAATTTTTTTAATTGAGAATTTTCAGCAATATCTGTAAATTCCAACATTAAATTTTCTAGTTTTTTAATATTAGTTGATATTATCATTTCTGAATCAGAATTTAATAATGATTTTATTTCTAGAAAGCGATAATATAAGGTGGGAATATCATAAACATAAATTTTTTGGTTTTTCCCCCCTTTATAAACCGCCCCTATTTCTAACAAACTTTTCTTTACTTCATCAACTTTAATATTTAAAATTTTTACTTCCTTTTCTATCTTCAACATAATAAATTCTTGTATGATAGATATATAACTTTTTTAAGTAAGAGAAGAACTTATTGTTTA
>CAZBGR010000039.1:0-4862 GCA_964491535.1 uncultured Muribaculaceae bacterium | reverse complement strand
AACTGTGACAAAATCAAATGATAACATACTATGACATTATCATATGATAATCATAATTTTTAAAATGAAAAACTATCAATACTTGACAAATATAGAAAAGAATATTAAAATAAGCGTTACTTAAGGGGGGTGTTATGAAAATGAAAGATTATTATAATAGTGAAGTTGATTTTATTGAAAATTATCGAATTACTAAAAACAAAGAAATTCATGTTCGTTATGGAGACAATCATACTTGGATAATTCCTTATACAAAAGAAAATGAAGAAACTATAAAGTTTAAAATGTTAAATCAAGCTAAAATAATTAGTAATAAAAAGGACTTGTATAAAAAAAGGAAAAACAAATACTTTGCTTATTCTAGTTTAGGTTTGTTAGGGGTAGGTTTACTTAATTTTTATTTAAACCGCAAATTTCCTTTTGATTTAACAAAATTTGTTTTTATTAATATTCCCTTAACCGCTGTTTATCTTCCTGTTATTAGTAAACATATTAAAAGTAAAATTCAATTAAAGGAAGCTAAAAAAGTTAGTATCTTTTTAGAACATGAAAGGGAAATAAATGAGCGAGGTAAAACTAATCCTAATATTTTAGGTTCTTCAGCCAAAAAAATTAAGGGGCCTGATCTTACTATAAATAATTATGATCTTTTATCTCTAAATGAATTAAGAAATATAAGGAATAATTTACTTAGAGATAAACACCTTAAGGTTGATTATAAAGTTAAAGAAAAAACATTAAAATTTAGATAAAGGGGGAAACAAATGGAAGTTATTATTGAAGATTTATTAATTGGAGATTTAGTTAGATTAGATGGTAAAATCATAAAAGAAGGTTTTTGGCCTCAAATAGAAATGACTTTTCAAGGAAAGGTGTTATGTATTAGAAGAGGAGAAAATGTTTATGATTTTATAACCAGTTCCTTTTATAAAGAAATGAAAAGATATAAGTTTTCTGGTTTACAAATTAACGATTTATTAGAAGGAGAATTATACGTTAAGGATTTAGAACCAATTAATAATTATATTTTTGGTTATCTTAATGATAGAAAATTAGAAAGAAGTGTTTTAGAGGATATTAAAATTGATTTAGAAGAACGAGGTTTATATTTTGCAGAAAACAAGGAAGTTAACTTAAAAAGAATTAAATAATCATGATATAATTAATGAGGGAGGGTTTATGAAAAGTTTAGAATTTTTAGCTATGTTTATAGCACCAGTATTTGGAACACTTGTAATGAATTACAAGTATAATTATAAAACGAAGGAGTTATGTTTAAATTATTTGGGTTTTTTAGCTTTAACTAATTTATTAACTAATTTAGGTTTATTTATTTTTAGAGATTATATAGTATATGATTTCACCATATCATTGTTTGTTAAATATAGTTTTATTAATATTATTTTATCAATTTTATTATCTTTAATAATAATTACTGTTAAAGAAAATGTAAAATTTACTTTGAGTGTGAAAAAAAATGAAAAAAAATAAGATGGTTTTGTTTGATGTAGTTATAATAGGTTTATTATTTTGTCTATTATTTATAAGATTTATTAAATATTCATTTGGTTCATTTGCAATAGCCTATTTAAATGTTTTTTCGATGGATTTAATTAAAACTAGCTTAACTTTTATAATTCCTAAGTTTCTTTTTATATTATTATGGTATATTGGTTTCAGATATATTTTAACTAAATTAGAAATAATTTTTATTATTAAAAAAATAAAAAAAGAGATTAATATAACTTCCATTTTATTAAAAATAAAATGGTATGTTATAATTTTATTAATTTTGTTTGGAACCTTTTTCATAATAAAGAGTTTTAATGTTGAAAATAAAGGAAAAGTAAATTTAAAGGCAAATGGTAATTTATCTTATTTTGAAAATATAGTTATTTTTCCTGAGCCAACTAGTTTAATAGAGGTTAAAATGGATACATTAGGACAAGAATTGCCATCTTCAAAAAGTGAAGGTGATTTACCTGTTGTTTTATCAATGACAATTGATGGTGTTAATTTAACTACTTATGGAGAAATAAAAGTTCAAGGCTCTTCCACTGCTTATTGGCCCAAAAAGAATTGGTCGTTAAAATTTTATAGTGATCAAAATAGAAGTGAACGATTAAAAATTAAAATAGGTAATTCAATTGCCTCAGAAGATTGGATAGCGAAAGCTGAATGGATAGATCCTACTATGTTAAGAAATGCGTTATCTTATAGATTGTGGGGTTCAATAGTTGATAGTAGAAAAACAATTCCTAAATATGAAGTTGATAATGCTTGGGCAAGTGATGCTGGTTTTAAAGAAGGACTTAAAACAGAAGCTCAAGGATTTCCTAAAACCCATCCAGTTCATATTATAATAAATAATGAGCATTATGGTTTGTCAATGTTAATTTTAGGACATGATCCCGCTAATTTTAATATTGATAAAGACAATCTTAACCATGTTTATATGGAATTTGATGCTCGAGGTGGGTATACGGATATAAAAACATGGGAAAAATTTTCAGCGAATGGGGTAGGAAAATGGATTGACGGATATTATCCCAAAAATGAAGATTTTACAGATGAACAACTTAATTCTATTGAAGAATTAGGGAAATTTATAAATGGGTCTTTAGAAAACTTTAAAACTCATTTTAGTGAACATTTAGATAAGACCAATATGATTGATATGCTTCTATTTTTAGAAATAGTTTATGATTGGGATGCTGTAGCTCAAGATATAGAAATGGTTACTTATGATTTAAACAAATGGTATCTGCTTCCTTGGGATAAAGATACTACTTTTGGAATGGATTGGGATTGTACTGGAATAAGAGAAGGTTTAGAGAATAAATTATTAATTAATTATCAAAATGAGGATGAAACTCAAAAACCATGGTATAAAACTTATCATTCGTTTAAAGAAGAAGTGGAATTACGTTATGCATATTTAAGAAATAATGATGTCTTCACAGTAAATAATTTATATAATATTATAGAAAGTATCATAAATATGATTCCTAATGACATTTGGGAAATTGAAAGAAGTAAATGGGAAGAATTTAATCGTCCTTCATATGATGATACTAGTACTTATCAAATAATTTCTTGGTTTAAAACTCGTTTAAAAACATTAGATAATCATTTTAATTATTATCAGTAATTATGATATAATTAATAAAGGTGGTGCAGTATTCTAGTAGTTTATTTAATTACGAAGGCGGGGCTAAAAATCCGTTATTGGCACATAAATGAATCTTCTGGTGTTTGCTTCTTACGCCCAGTTTGGGGTGGATGCTGGAGGGGATAAATATATGGGCTAACTGTAATGGCATACAGAAGATGACCCAGATATTTTCGCTACTTTATTTAGTTTATAAATAATGTTAAACCTATTTGCTGGTTAACCAGGGATAGTGTAGCCTGTCTTGAGTGGATATTGGGGATATTAATTATTAATTGAAACAATATTTGCAAAAGAGAACTAGTAATTATAATAGCTTTGAGGAAATCTCCTAGGCTGTAGGTTAATATGAGATTGCAGTGCGTACTAAGTGGTAATCAAGTCATGTTACTAGTGATAGAACATTTATTTTTTTAAAGGGGAACCGCTATTTAGTAATAAATAGTAAAGATAAGGGAAATCCAACTTGACCTAAGACGTAAAGTTTATCATATTAAGACCACTCTTATTATAAAAGGAGAACTGTGAAAAGAAAACAATATAAAGGTAAATATGAACGAAAATTAAATAAGATTAATAAGATAAAAAAAAGATCTGATTATAGATGGATTATTAAAATAGTTATTTTAGCTTTTTTTATTACTTTAATCTTTTCTAGTTTAGCAGAACTTATATTACCTAAATTTAATATTATATTGGGGGCAATTATAATTGCTTTTTTTATTATCTTAGGAGTTATTTTTGATATGATTGGGATAGCGGTTGCTAGTACTAGTGAGAGTCCTTTTCATTCAATGGCTTCTAAAAAAATATATGGTGCTAAAACGGGGATTTTAATGCTTAAAGAGACTGAAAAAGTAACTTCTTTTTGTAATGATGTGATTGGTGATATATGTAATATTATGAGTGGGGGAGCAGGAATTGTAATGGCTAATAAAATAGCTCTTAATTATCAATTAAATTTAATAGGGATAACGTTATTAATAACTTCCTTAATAGCTTCATTTACTATTGGGGGTAAAGCAATGGGGAAAAGTTTAGCGGTTAATAAGAGTGAATTAATTGTTTTTAAAGTAGCGAAGATGATTACTATTTTTTATAAAAAATGATATAATATAGACGATAAATATAGAAATTGGTGAGCAAATGAGGAAGGTAATTATTACGGCTTATGATTTAAATATTGGTGGAATTGAAAAGTCTTTATTAGCACTTTTAAAAATGATTGATTATAAAAAATATAAGGTAACCTTATTATTAGAACATAAAAAGGGGATTATTTTAAATAAATTACCTAAAAAAATAAAAATTATTGAATATAAAATAAATAATTGTAAATTTGTTTTATTTAGAAAAATTATAAACCGTTTAAAACTTTTAAAAACTATTATTTTTAATTATCATAAATATGATTTTGCCTGTTGTTATGCTCCTTACTCAATCCCAGGGTCAATTTTAACAAGATATTTTTCTAAAAATAATTGTATATGGGTTCATACTGATTATTATTATTTTTACAATAAAAACATTTCAAAAATAAATTCTTTTTTTAAGGCTCGAAAAATTAATTTGTTTAAGCATATTATTTTTGTATCAAAAGAAGCTAATCAACATTTTAATAGTATATATTCAGAATTAAAAGAAAAAACCTTGGTTTGCAATAATTTGATTGATGATGCTTATATAAAAA
>CAZBGR010000038.1:0-5168 GCA_964491535.1 uncultured Muribaculaceae bacterium | reverse complement strand
ATTTAATTTAATTTTAAATTAAAAAGCTTTTATTTTTAATTTTTATATGATAAAATTGATATAAATTAAGAAAATGGAGGATAAATATGGGTTTTAATATTAAAAAGCTCTTTTCAGGTGATGATTCAACTGAAACTGACAATTATGAGGATGAATATTATAATATAAATAGAGAAGAGGCAATGCTTGAAGGTGGCGAAGGTAGTAAATTAATGCTTCTTGAACCAAGAGCTTATTCTGAATCACAGCAAATAGCTGATCATTTGAAAAATAGGCATACAGTAGTAGTTAATTTAAAAAGAGTGACTACTGATCAAGCGAAAAGGATTGTTGATTTTTTAAGTGGGACTATTTATGCTATTGGGGGCGATATTCAAAAAATTGGGGGCGGGATATTTTTATGTACTCCAAAAAATATTAGTGTTCAAGGTAAAATAACTGGTGATGAAGATAAAGAAAAATTACATGATAATAGTAAAATTGATGTTGAGTGGTAATTAAAAAAATTAAAGATTAAAACAGTAGAATATTAAAGGTGATTGGATGGAAAAGTTTAATAAAGCGTTTCGTGGTTATAATCCTAAAGAAGTTAATGCTTTTGTCGATGAAGTTATTGGCTATATTGAAAAGATGGTTGATAATAAAGCTAAAGACAAACAAATGATTATAGCTTTAAAGGAAGCTAATGAAAAATTAGAAGAACAAGTTAATCGTTATAAGATGATTGAAACTACTTTAAATAAAACTATTGTTGCTGCTCAAGATAATAGTGAGCATATTAGGAAGATTGCTAAACAAGAAAGTACTTTAATTGTTAATGAAGCTCGTCGTAATGCTAATTTAATTATTAATGAAGCTTTGCTTAGAGCTGAGAAAATTGAATTTGAAACTAATAATATGAAAAAAAGAATGGTTTTATTTAAACGGAAACTAAGATCCGTCATCGAAGCTCAATTAGAAATGGTCGATGAGATAGAAATTTTAGATATTTAAAAACATTTGATAGAAACGGTATTTTATGATTTTAAAAAAGCGAGTTGGAACAGGTGAAAGCCAATTAAATAGTAAAATATAGATCATTCTAGATGTTTCTTATCTGAAACAAAGTAAGATAAGAACGCTAATGAGCGTTAATGAATTAAGAGCATAATATTTTTATTATGAATTAAAGTGGTACCGCGGGTTAAACGTCTTTATGAAATAAAGATGTTTTTTAATATAAGGGAGGATTTAGTTATGAATTATAAAGATACATTATTAATGCCAAAAACTTCTTTTAAGATGCAGGCTAATCTAAAAGAAAATGAACGGTTAATGAGAGAAAAATGGAATGAGCTTAAGCTTTATGATGAAATATTAAAGAAAAACAAAGGTAATAAAAGTTTCGTTTTACATGATGGGCCCCCATATGCTAATGGGAGTATTCATATTGGGCATGCTTTAAATAAAATATTAAAAGACTTTGTTAATCGTTATAAAATGTTAGCTGGTTATTATACAGTTTATATTCCAGGATGGGATGTTCATGGTTTACCTATTGAAACAGCTATTACCAATCAAGGAATAGATCGTAAAAAAGTATCAGCCATGGAATTTAGAAATCATTGTCATCTTTTTGCTGAGAAACAAATAGCTATTCAAAAAGAACAATTTAAAAAATTAAATATAATTGGTGATTGGGATAATCCTTATGTTACTTTTGATCCTGCTTATGAAGCTAGACAACTTGAAGTATTTGCTAAAATGGTTGAAAAGGGCCTTATCTTTAAGGGTCTTAAACCAGTTTATTGGTCACCTAGTAGTGAATCTGCTTTAGCAGAAGCCGAAATAGAATATCATGATAAAGTAGATGATTCTATTTATTTAACTTTTGAAGTTAAAGAAGGGAATGATTATTTAAATGAAGGCGATAATTTAATTGTTTGGACAACTACACCATGGACTATTCCTGGTAATTTAGCAATTACGGTAAATGAGGATTTTGATTATTTAAAGATTTCAGTTAATCATAAAAACTATGTTATAGCTGCTAAATTAAAAGATAATTTAATTGATAAATTAGGTTTTAGTGATCTTAAGATAATTAATACGTTTAAAGGTAATGATTTAGAAGGTGTGAAATATAAGCATTGTTTTGAAGATAAGTTATTACCAATTATTTTAGGCGATCATGTTAAAATAGATTCTGGGACAGGGCTTGTTCATACCGCTCCTAGTTATGGGATAGAGGATTTTGAAGTTGGTCAAAAATATAAGCTAGGAATGGTTATGGGGGTTGATGATCAAGGATATTTAACTGAAGAATCAGTTGGCTTTGGTGGTTTGTTTTATGAAGAAGCTAATCAAGCAATTATTGATAAGTTAGAGGGGAAAGGATATTTATTAAAAAAAGAAAAGATTACTCATTCATATCCTCATGATTGGCGTACTAAAAAACCAGTTATTTTCAAAGCTACTAATCAATGGTTTTGTAGTATTGAAAATATTAAAGAATCTTTATTGAATAAAATCGCTAATGATATAAAATGGGATCCTATTTGGGGGAAACAACGTCTTTATAATATGATTAAAGAAAGACAAGATTGGTGTATTTCTAGACAAAGAGTGTGGGGAGTACCATTACCTATTTTTTATAATGAAGATGGTTCTCCGCTTTTAGATTCAAAAATTATTAGTCATGTTTCTAAACTGTTTAAAGAACATGGTTCTAATATTTGGTTTGAAAAAGGGGCTCTTGATTTATTACCAGCAGGTTATACTAATTTAAAAAGTCCTAATGGGCACTTTACCAAAGAAAAAGATATTATGGATGTTTGGTTTGATTCTGGTTCTTCTCATACCGGTGTTTTAAAAGAAAGAGGTCTTAAATATCCAGCTGATATGTATTTAGAAGGAACTGACCAATATCGTGGTTGGTTTAATTCTTCCCTTATTTGTGGTCTTTCAGCCCATCAAGAAGCTCCTTATAAAAGTGTTTTATCTCATGGTTTTGTTTTAGATAAAGATGGTTTAAAGATGAGTAAATCGTTAGGTAATGTAATAGATCCAAATGAAATAGTTGATCAAGATGGATCAGATATTTTAAGACTTTGGGTCGCTAGTGTTGACTTTAGAGATGATGTTCGAATCGGTGATGATATGATTAATCAAATTAAAGAAAGTTATCGTAAACTAAGAAATACTTATCGTTTTATGTTAGGTAATTTAAATGATTTTAATCCCAAAAAAGATATGGTTCTTTATGATGATTTATATCTTTATGATAAATATCTTTTAATTGAACTTAATAATTTAATAACTAATGTTACTACCTCTTATGAAGCTTATAATTATCAAGAAGTAACAAAGTATATTAATAATTTTATTACTCTAAAATTATCTACTTTTTATCTTGATTTTGCTAAAGATATTTTATATATAGAAAAGTCTGCTTCTCATAAAAGAAGATGCCTTCAATCGGTTATTTATCAAGTATTAAAAACACTAACTATTTTAATGAGTGTTATTACCCCTTATACTAGTGAAGAAGTTTATGGTTATTTATCTGGTTTTAAGGAAAAGAGTGTTCATTTAGAAGCCTTACCTAAAGTTACTAAATATGCTGATAGTCATAAAATAGAAGCTTTATTTAAATTATTCTTTGATATTAAAGAAGATGTCTATAAAGCTTTAGAAGAAGCTCGAATGAATAAAATTATAGGTAAAGGTCAAGAAGCGAAAGTGTTTTTAAAAGTTAATCATAAATATCAAGAAGTTATTGATAAATTAAATGAACATTTAAGTCAATTATTATTAGTATCAAAAATTGAAATAACTAATCAAGCTTTAAAAAAATATAATAATTGTGAAATAGAGGTTCAAAAGTTTAGTGGCTTTAAATGTGATCGTTGTTGGCTTTATTTTGAAAAACAAGAAATGAAAGATAATCTTTGTCATCGCTGTCATCAGATTGTTAATGATTAAATTATTATTTTTAATAATTAAATATTATTTTTAAGAGCAATAATTATTGCTCTTTTTTAGATAATGAATAGTAGTTTATTATTAGGGAAAGCTATTTATGGTAATTAAAGGATATTAAAATTAATAATAAAGATGAAAACAGAAGTTTCTTCATCTTTTTATTTTTAAAATTTTACAAAAATAGCACTCACATATTGACAATGCTAACACATAATATTATAATAGGGATGTATCTTTTAAAGGGAGTGCTAAAATGATTTCTGAAAGAAAGAAGAGAATTTTAAGGATTATCGTTGAATCTTATATAAAAACGGCTAAACCAATTGGGTCTAAATCAATTTGTCATCAACTTAAATGCTCAAGTGCTACGGTTCGTAATGAAATGGTTGAATTACAAGAATTAGGATTAATTGAAAAAACTCATACCTCATCAGGTCGCCTCCCTAGTGAAAAAGGATATCGTTATTATGTAGATTATTTAATGGCTCCTAAAGATATGTCTGATGAAGATATGTTAAAACTACAAACTATTTTTCATAATCATAGTTTGAAGTTAAATGATGTGATAACTAAAAGTATGCATATTATTGCGGAACTAACTAATTATACATCAATTGTTTTAGGGGACGATGTTACTAATAATCGTTTAAAGAAGGTAGAAGTAGTTCCGATTGATAATAACAATTTAATTGCGATTATTATTACTGATAAAGGTCATTTAGAACATAAAGAAATAATAATCAATGAAGATATCGCTTTAGAGGATATAAAGAAAACAGTTGATTTAATTAATAATTTATTAGTAGGGACCTTAATTAATGAAATAAGTGAAAAATTAGAATTTGAAATTAAACCTATTATTGGTAAATATATTAAACAACATGAAATGATTTATAATGTTTTTTATAATGCTTTTAATGATTTAGCTGTTAAGAGTCCAATTCATTTAGTTGGGCGAGCTAATATTTTAAATCAACCGGAGTTTGATACCGTTAATAAAATAAAAAATATTTTAACTAAGTTTGAAGATCAAGATTTAATTGATAAAGTTAAAGCTAGTAGTAATAACATTAATATTTATATTGGTAAAGAAACTGAGATTGATGATGAGATAACGCTAATTAAAACTAAATATAAAGCTGGTGAAGAAGAAGGAACAATTGCTATTATTGGTCCAAAACGAATGGAATATGATCGAGTAGTTA
>CAZBGR010000037.1:0-5464 GCA_964491535.1 uncultured Muribaculaceae bacterium | reverse complement strand
CTCCTTATTAAATTAAACTTTTAATCCTTCTTTTATCAGCTTGGCTCAAGATACCGCCTTTTCTTTTTTGACGTTTACTATCGGCACCTTTTTTACCAGTATTATGATTAGTTCCTGTTTTTTTACGCTTAATAGTTCCTCCAACTCGCACTTTCAATACCTTTTTAATCCCTTTATGACTTTTTAATTTCGGCATAAAATTCCTCCTTATTTCTTTTTAGGTACTAATAACATCAACATTAATCTTCCATCCAACTTCGGTTCTTGTTCAACATCACTTACTTCATTTAAAGCTTCAGCAAAACGCAATAATACATTCTTCCCTAAATCAGTATGCATCATTTCTCTACCTCTAAAACGAATGGTTACTTTTACTTTATTCCCTTTTTGTAAATGTTTAGTTGCTTTTCTTGTTTTAGTATCAAAATCATGAGTATCAATTTTCACTGATAATCTAAATTCCTTAACCTCAAAATTAACTTCCTTTTGCTTCTTTTGTGATTCTTTAAGTTTTTTTCTTTTTTCATATTTAAACTTATTATAATCAATCAACTTACAAACTGGAGGATTAGCTTTGTCATTAATCAAAACCAAATCAAATCCAGCATATTCCGCTAAAGTTAAAGCATCTTCTTTCGTTTTAACGCCTAATTGTTCACCACTCGGACCAATAACTAAGACTTGCTCAACATTTATTGCTTCATTAACAAGCAAATCTTTTCCCTTATTAGCTATACTAGCACCTCCAACGTAATAATAAAAATGAATACGTAAATCGTATTCATGCAACACCAAAAATCACTTCACTAATTTAATGGCTTTTACCTAAAGCATAAGCAATCAGGTGAGATGAATACATCTACTTTCCTTCTTTTTATTCATTTATAGTATATATTAATTAATAATTAATGTCAATACATTGTATGCAAAATGTCAACCCTGAATAACTAAACCATAAATAACTTCCTTTTTATGTTTTTTATTATCTTGTTAACTTTTGATAATAATTAATTAACAAATCAGGATTATCAGTAATAATATTTAGATAATAAAAGTAACCTTTAGCTTTATGATAAAGTTTTTTTAAATAATAATTATTATTAATAGTCCAAACCATTATTTCTTTATTATCTTTTATTAATTTTTTAATAATATCTTTATTTATTAAATCATATTTAATAGACATAAAATCAAAAGAATCTTTTAAATATGAAATATGTTTTGTTTTATTAATTAATAAACCTACTTTAAGATAAGGACATTTAGCTTTTAAAGCTAATAAAAAGGATTTATGTTTACCTTTAAGATAAAGATTCTTTTCTCTATGGGGCCTTAATTGTTTAATTAAACAATTCATATAAGAAACAAATGATGAAAGATTACCTTTTAACTCAATAATTATCTTTATTTTATTATCAAAAAGATTTAAGCCCTCTTCTAAAGTCATTATTGATGATCTTAATCTTTTTCTAAAACAATTTCTTTGATATTGATTAATATTCAATAGATGATTTTTTAAACTAAAACGATTATTTAACTGATGACTTTGATAAGTATATTTTTTTAATTGGCTAACTGTCATTTCATAAACTGGGGTAAATGATTTACTATTAGATAAATAAAAGGTATTAGCATCATGAATAATAACAAAGGGTCCAATTTTATTAGATCCTTTAGTTGGCCAAATATCAAATTCAACCCCAACCACACTTTTTTCTATCTCATATAATTCTTTAGCTTTTTCTAAAGCTAATTTAGTGTTTTCTGGATATAATCCAGAAAATCCTCGATGAAGGATAAGTTTTATTTTTAACATCCCTTTCTTAGCTTTTACTTTACAAACTATTAATATTTATGATTGCTCTTTTGCTTTATTTCATCTATAATTAAATTATAAAAGGAGCTTAGGATGATTAAAAATATTTTATTTGGTATTATTATTGGGATGGCTAATATTATTCCTGGCGTTAGTGGAGGAACAGTTATTGTTATTTTAGGCATTTTTGATAAATTAATGAATTCTATTGCCTCTTTATTTAAAAGAAATGCTTTTAATCGAAAAGAAAGTATCTTCTTTTTATTACAATTAATGATTGGTTGCCTTATTGGTCTTATTAGTTTTGCTAATTTGATTGATTTCTTTATTAATCATTTTCCGACGCAAACAATTTATTTTTTTATTGGCTTAATTTTATTTAGTATCCCTAATATTATAAAAAGGGAAATAAAAAAACTTAAAATATCACCCATCTTTTTATGTTTAGGAGCTATAATTGTTTTAGGATTAGTTCTCTCAAATAATAATAATCATGATTTAATTAATACTTTCCCACCCCTTACTATTTTTCATTTACTTAAAGTATTAGGTTTAGGAATAATTATTGCGATAGCTATGATTTTACCTGGCATTAGTGGGGCCATGGTTTTATTAATCTTAGGTGAGTATTATTTATTTAAATCATATATTGCTAAAGTATTAAGCTTTCAAATGGAAATTATTATTCCTTTAATTTTTATTGGTTTAGGAATTATAATTGGGATTATTATTAGTGCAAAAGTAATTACTTGGTTATTAAATAACCATCGCAAAGAAGTAATGAGTACCATTATAGGTTTAATCTTAATGAGTGTTTTAATTTTAATTCCTTTTAAAATTACCTATACCTTCCCTATTATTATCATGAGTCTTATATCATTATTAAGTGGTGGTTTAATAATGATAATAATTAATAAAATAGCTAAAAAAACTTAAAAACTAGCTTTCGCTAGTTTTTTAAATAGTCATTAATTCTTGTTCCTTAATTTTAAACAAATCATCTATCTTTTTATTATAATCATCAATTAATTCTTGAATTTTATTTAAGGCTTTAGCTTCTTCATCTTCAGGTAAAGCTTCTTTTTTTATACTATTATTAACATCTTGTCTAATATTACGTAAATTAATACGAGCTTCCTCAACCAAAGATTTAACCTGTTTAACATATTCTTTTCTACGTTCTTCAGTTAAAGATGGGAAATTAATAATAATTGATTCCCCATTATTACTAGGCGTTAATCCTAAATCAGCCTCAAAAATAGCTTTTTCAATACTATTAATACTATTTCGATCAAAAGGTTTAATAGCTAATACTCTAGCTTCAGGAACTGAAATAATAGCTAAAGATTTTAAAGGGGTCTCAATCCCATAATAAGACACTTTTACTTTATCTAAAAGGGCTGGATTAGCTCTACCGGTCCTAACTTGATTAAACTTTTGATCCATTATTTCAATAGCTTTAATCATCTTTTCATTAGTTACTTTAATAAGATCCTCCATTTATTTTAAACCTCCTTCTCTAATTAAATAAACTTTTTAGTATATGATAACTAATTATTTATATTATGAATTAATTTGATTCATTACCTCTTCTTTAAAGTTATCATTTCTTTTTTCTAAACCTTCACCAACTTCAAAACGTACCATATCTTTAAGAGAACTATTATTATTTTTAAGTAAATCTTCAATCGTTAAACTATCATCTTTTATAAATAATTGTTCTAACAAACATATTTCCTTATAAAATTTATTTAATCTGCCTAAAACCATCTTTTCAGCTATATCAAGGGGTTTTCCTTCGTTAAGAGCTTGTTCTTTAATAATTTCTTTTTCTTTAAGAATAACCTCATCTGGAACATCGTCACGTTTTATATAAAGAGGTTTCATAGCAGCAATATGCATCGCGATATCTTTAGCTAAAAGATTATCTTTAGTATCAAGGATTAAAAGAACAGCTATTTTACCTCCCATATGAATATAACTTCCAAAAAGATCGTTATCATTCTTCTTTAAAATCTTAAAACGTCGGAAACTAATCTTTTCACCCATTTTAGCTATTTTAGCAATAATAAGATCATTTACTGTTTCCTTACCAACAGATAACTGTAAAGCTTCTTCAAGATTATTAACATCATTATTAAGAAGAGTTTCACCAATTGAATTAACTAAATTTTTAAATTCATCATTTTTAGCTACAAAATCAGTTTCAGTATTTACTTCAATAATAACACCTTTATTATCTTTAATAAAAACTTGACATAACCCTTCTGCCGCTATTCGTTTTTCTTTATTAATTGCTTTAGAAATACCTTTTTCTCGTAACCAATCGCTAGCTTTATCTATATTTCCTTTACTTTCAATTAAAGCCTTTTTGCAATCTAAAATGCCAGCACTCGTTAATTCGCGCAATTCTTTAATCATTTTAGTGGTAATCATTTATTTATTCTCCTTTGCTTTTAAACTAGCAATTAATTCATCCTTTTTTAATTTAGAATAGCCTAAAATACCTTTAGCTTTAGCCATTTCTTTTAATTTTACTACTGTTAATTTACTTAAATCTTCTTCCTGTTGAAATTCATTAATTTCTTTCTTGATAATTTCTTCTTTAATGGGCAACGGTTTAACTTCTTCCTTAACTTCTTCCTTAACTTCTTCCTTAACTTCTTCCTTAACTTCTTCCTTAACTTCTTCCTTAACCTCTTCCTGTTGAGAGCTTTCTTTTTTTATTATGTTATCTTTTTTTAATTCAATATCTTTATTAATAATTGGTTCTTTTAAAGCTTCTTCCATTATCCTTTTTTCCCTCTTAGCCGCCTTAGCTTTATCTTCATCCGTTAAATAATCAATCACCTCACCACTAGTCGCTTCAGTAATTGCATTAGTAAGAACTCCTATGACTAACTTAACAGAACGAATGGCATCATCATTAGCCGGAATTGGATAATCAACATCATCAGGATCACAATTAGTATCAACAATCCCAATAACTGGAATATTTAATTTACGTGCTTCTAAAATAGCATTTATTTCTTTTCTAGGATCAACAATAATTATCGCTTCTGGTAACTTTTTCATTTCCCTTATGCCTGCTAAATTACCTTCTAATTTAGTATATTCTTTTTTTATTTTAATAACTTCTTTTTTAGGAAGCAAATCAAAATAACCCTCTTTTTCCATATTTTCTATTTCAATTAAACGTCCCACTCTTTTTCTAATTGTTTTAAAATTAGTTAAGGTTCCTCCTAACCAACGTCTAATTACATAATACATTGAAGCTCGAAGAGCTTCTTCTTTACAAACCTCTTGAGCTTGCTTTTTAGTACCAACAAATAAAACTTTACCACCTTGCTTAGCTATTTCACTTAAAATCTTATACGCTTCTTCAATCTTTTTAACTGTTTTTTGTAAATCAATAATATAAATATCATCCCGCGAAGTAAAAATATACTCCTTCATTTTAGGATTCCATCTTTTAGTCTGATGACCAAAATGAACCCCCGCTTCTAATAAATAGGTCATTGAAACAACAGCCATTTTAAAATTCCTCCTTTTGTTTTTCATCCGGTTGCTTCATCTTTGAATATCACCTTATCGGCACTAGAGATTCAAATCCACACCGTGCATAATTAATCTAATTAATAGACTTTT
>CAZBGR010000036.1:0-6031 GCA_964491535.1 uncultured Muribaculaceae bacterium | reverse complement strand
ATATCTAACAATAAACTTTATTAAAGGTGATTTTATGCTATTTAATTTAATTATAGCCTTAATTAAAAATGCCGTTCTTACTGGATCCTATTCACATAATGTTTTTCCTAATCCTTTATCAAAAGAGGATGAAAAAAAATATATTGAAGCCTTTCTTACCGGAGATAAAGAAGCTCGTCATAAATTAATTGAACATAATTTAAGACTAGTAGCTCATATTGTTAAAAAGTATGATTATAAAAGGGATGACTTAGATGATTTGATTAGTATTGGAACAATTGGTTTAATTAAAGGAATTGATACCTTCTGTTATAAACATGGAACAAGAATTACAACCTATTGCGCAAGATGTATTGAAAATGAAATCCTCATGCATTTTAGAAGTGATAAAAAAAACATTAAAAACATTAGTCTTAATCAATCAATAGGTTATGATAAAGATGGTAATGAAATAACATTTCTTGACATCTTAAAAACCCCTAAACCAGATTTTATTGAATTAATTAATACTAAAGATAATATTTTATTATTAAAAGAATATATGAATGTTCTAACTGAAAGAGAAAAGAATATTTTAATAAAAAGATATGGTTTAGATGGCTTTAAAGAAATAACTCAAAAAGAAATAGCAAAGAAATTAAATATTAGTCGAAGTTATGTATCAAGAATTGAAAAAAGAGCCTTAACTAAGCTCCTTCGAGAATTTATTAGAAATAAAAAATTATCAATTTAAGTTAACTTTAATTAATAAAATTAATTAAAATATCATTCGCTACAAATATCTTTTCTTTAGGAATAAATAACATATCCCCTTTTATTTCTAAATTATGTTCCCTTAATAATCGTTCAATAGGGAAAACATCTTCTATTCTTTGTTGATACTTATCAAAAAAATGGTTCATATTAATACCTTCTAACATTCTTAACCCTAAAATTAATTCGTTTTCCATTAATTCTTGAGTAGTTAAAATCTGTTCTTGAGGATGATATTCCCCTTTTAAATATTTAGTAAAGTTCTTTGTATTTTCTTTTCTTACTTTACCATCAAAAGAAACAGCTCCTAACCCAAAACCATAATAAGGATCATTATGCCAATAAGTCAAATTATGTTTTGATTCATATGAAGCTTTTGCATAATTACTTATTTCATAATGATGATAGCCTTCTTTATTTAACCTTTTGTTAATATAATCAAACATCTGATAACTTAATGAATCATCAATTTCTTTAATATTATCAATTTTTAATTTAGTATTATCTTCAATTATTAAATGATAAAAAGAAAGATGAGTAACCTCTAAGGTTAATAAAAGATTTAAATCATTATTTAAATCTTTTAAAGTTTGACCGGGAATCCCATACATAAAATCAAGATTTAAATTATCAAAACCTACTTCCTTAATCATTTCTAAAGTGTTTAATACATCTTTTTCAGTATGTTTACGACCTAAAAAGGATAATAAGTGAGGAGTAAAAGTCTGAACCCCTAAACTAAGCCGATTAACCCCTTTTTCTTTAAATAATTTCAATTTAGCAAGGGTTAAATCTTCAATATTACTTTCAATGGTAAATTCTTCAACTTCACTTAGATTGAGTAAAGCAATTATTTCAAATAAAGAATCTAATTGATTAAGACTTAAGACTGAAGGAGTCCCTCCTCCTACATAAAGAGTTTTAATAGCTTCTCCTTGATAATTATTTTCTATTTCCTCCTTTAGTTTTATTAAATAATTATCAGCCCATGTTGATTGATAATAAAGCTTATTAAAATCACAATAAGCACATATATTATTACAAAATGGAATATGAATATAAACAGCTTTCATTATTAGCCTCCTTTAATTATCTATATAATTAGCTATTAAATCTAAAACAATTTTCTTTAACTTTAAATCAGTTAATTTATCTAAATAATGTTTATCTTTTTTCCAATAATTTAAAAGATTCTTGATAGCTTCCGTTTTATAAATAGCCGAAGGGTTTTTTATATATTGAAGAGCATCTGGTGATTTTCTAATAGCTGTTAAACAAATTAACTCATTAGCATCTTTTATAAACTTTAAAGCCATTCCATTTCTTTTAACGGCTATTAAGGCTAATTCAGGGGTTTGTTTCTTAATAAAGCGAATGCTTAAAGGATCATTAATTAAAGCTAGAACACATAAATCATTTGTTTGATTCTTTACATATTGAATAGCTAAACCATTTTCTTTAATAGCTTCTTCAGCCATCAGCTCATTTTGATCTTTAACAAATCGTAAAGCCATTCCATCTTGTTTAACAGCCGTTAAACAAATAAAGGGGGTTTGATCTTTAACATATTGTAAAGTACTACCTACTTTAGAAACAGCCATCAAACATATCTCTTCCGTTTGATCTTTTACATATTGAAGGGCATAGGGCGAGATAGTAACTGCTATTTTAGCTAATAATTCATTTTGATGATTAACATATTGTAAGCAATTACCATTTCCTCCCAAAGCTAATTTACATATTTCTTCCGTTTGATTTTTTACATATTGAAGTGAACCAGGATCTTGAATAACCGCAGCTTTATACATCTCATAAGTTGGATAAGTAATATGTTTTAATAAATCACCCTTCTTTTTTAAAGCGGTTAAACAAACCTTATCTGTTTTATTTTTGATATGTTTAAATAAATCAACATCCTTTTTAATAACTAATAAAGCCATTTCTTCAGTTTGAATGGATGATGGAATTTTTTTAATATAATTAACATCTTTATTTAATTTAGCTAACATTTCTTGATAAATTATAGAAGTCGAAGAAGTGTTCATATCTTATTTAATCATCCTCACTACTTTTCATTTTTAATTTCATCTAAAATCATCTCAATAAATTCTTTTATTTTTAAACAATAAGTTTTTTCTTCTCCATATTTACGATAACTTAAATTATTATTAGTCTTCTCTTTATCACCAATAATAATCAAATATGGATTTTTTAAAGTAAGGCTTTGTCTTATCTTATAACTTAATTTTTCATCACGATCATCTATTTCAACTCTAATATTATAATCAAGTAATAATTTTTTTATCTCTTTAGCATATAACAAATGATATTGATTATTAATTGGAATAATATTAATTTGAACCGGTGATAACCAAAGTGGTAAAGCTCCTCCATAGTGTTCAAGTAATAAAGCTATAAATCTTTCATAAGAACCTAAAATAGCTCGATGAACCATTACCGGATGAACCTTAGAGCCATCTTTATCAACATAAGTTAAATTAAATCTTTTTGCAGTAGCGAAATCTAATTGAACAGTTGGAATTTGAATTTCTCTCCCCATAGCATCTTTAAAGATAAAATCAAGTTTAGGTCCATAAAGAGCAGCTTCTCCTTCACGCTTAATAGCTTTTAATTTTAATTCTTTTGACACATCTGCCAACATCTTTTCACATATATCCCAATCATTTAAATCACCTATATACTTATCAGGGGTTTTAGGATCTCTAACTGATAAAGAAACAAAATGATTACCCCATAAGCCAAAACTACTATAAAAATCTTTAATAATTTTTACCATATTAATAACTTCTTCTTTAACTTGTTCAACTTGACAAAATAAATGCCCATCTTCAATGGTAATCCCATATACTCTAGATAATCCCCCTACCGCACCTGGCATCTCTGCTCGATACATCTTTTCTGATTCCATATATCTAATTGGTAAATCACGATAAGATCTAATCTTTGAAGCATATAATTGAGTATGATGAGGACATAAAACCGGTTTTAAAACCATCTCATGACCTTTCGCGGAAGTAACATGAAATAATTCCGAAGCAAATTTAGTAGCATGCCCTGATTTTTCATATAATTTAACATTTGCTAAATGAGGCGTATAAACCTTTTGAAAACCATATTCTTTACATATCTTTTCAATTTTCTTTTGTAATTCTTCTTTAATAATAGTTCCCCGTGGTGTATATAATGGTAACCCAGGCCCTACTAAATCAGAAAAACAAAATAAATCTAAATCCCTTCCTATTTTACGATGATCTCTTTCTTTCGCTAAAGCTAACCATTCTAAATGTTCATCTATTGCATCTTTAGAATCAAAACAAACCCCATAAATACGTTGTAACATCTTATTATCAGCTTTCCCTTGATAATAAGCACCTGAAACCTTTAATAATTTAAAATACTTTAAATCCTTAGGATAAGAAACATGAGGCCCTAGACATAAATCATAAAAATCTCCTTGATAATAAACAGTCACTAAATCTGTTTCTAATTCATTAATTAGGGCTAATTTATATTTATCTTCTTTAAACAAATGTAAAGCTTCTTCTTTGCTTATTTCTGATTTGATAAATTTCTTATTATCTTTAATTAGTTTTTTCATTTCCTTTTCAATAGTTATTAAATCTTCTTCTTTAATAACCTCATCCCCTAAATCAATATCATAATAAAAACCTTCTTCAATAACAGGTCCTACCCAAAATAAAGCTTTAGGATATAAATTTTTAAGAGCATGAGCTAAAAGATGAGCACAGCTATGATTTAAAATATTTAATTTAGGATCAGTTTTAATATTTTTCATTTTTAATAATCCTTTCTTTATTATTTTTATAATGATATTAATAATAATAATTTAAAAAAAGAATAGCTACTTATTAATATCCTCCAAAACGTCTATCCCTTTTTTCAAATTCTATTAAAGCTTTATCTAATTCTTCTTTATTAAAATCAGGCCAATAAGTATCAGTAAAATATAATTCAGCATAAGCCATTTGTAATAACATAAAATTACTAATTCGATACTCACCACCAGTTCTAATTAATAAATCAATATCTGCTAAATTATGATATAAAAAAGAACGATAACTTTTTTCATCTATTTTTGAAATATCAATTTGATTAGCTAATATTTTTTTAGTAGCATCAATTATTTCACTTGTTCCCCCATAGTTTATACAAACATTTAAGATTGCTCGCTGATAATCTTTTGTTTCCTTTTTGGTTTTAAGCATTGTTTTTAATAAATAAGAAGGTAGTTTATCTTTGCGACCTGAAAAAATAATTTTAATTTTATTATCTTTTATAGTCTTTAATTCTTTATTTAAAAAACGATTAAGTAATCTCATAATATAATTTATCTCTTCTTCAGAACGATTAAAATTTTCGGTAGAAAAAGCAAATACACTTAAGATTGAAACTCCTTTATTAATAGCATATTCAGCAATTTCTCTTAATACTTTACTGCCCTCTAAATGACCTTTAGATCTTTTTAGACCCCTTTTGGTAGCCCACCGACCATTTCCATCCATAATAATCGCTAAATGATTAGGAATATGTTGTTTAGCTTTCATTTTTTGTTTCCTTCTATAAAGTTATAATTTTTTCAGCTATTAAAAAGAATCAATATTTATTCTAACTCTTTTATTTTCATGAATATAAGAAGCAGCTTGAACAATAGTTCTAATGGCATTAGCGATTTTACCACCTTTACCAATAATAGCTCCCATAATTTCTTTATCAACCATAATTTGAATTAAAATATAATCTTCATCAGTTTCAAACTGTCTTACTGAAACTCTTTCTTTATCTTTAACTAATGATTTAGCAATATATTCAGTTAAAGCTACTAAATCCATTTTATTCACTTCCTTGCTTCTTTGATTTATTTAAAGTTAAACCATCTTTTTTAAATAAGTTTTTAACTGTATCAGTTGGAATTGCCCCATTAGCTAACCATTTTAAAGCTTTTTCATGATTAAGTTTTATTTCTATTGGATTAGTTAAAGGATTATAAATTCCAAGATCATCGATAACTTTACCATCACGTTTAGTTCTAGCATCTGCTACTACAATTCGATAAGATGGTCTCTTTTTCGCTCCCATGCGTCTTAATCTTATTTTAACGGCCATTGTATCCTCCTTTTTTACATAAATATCTTAACAAACATCAACCAAAGTGTCAACTATTTAAAGTCTTCTTTAAGTTAGTTATGATTAACTTGTGATAATGTCTTAAGTGTTATCTTTGGAAAATGTCCCAAAT
>CAZBGR010000035.1:0-6045 GCA_964491535.1 uncultured Muribaculaceae bacterium | reverse complement strand
CTAAAACCATTTTACCATTTATAATATCTTTAACTTGATTTAATGATAATGAATTGGTTTCAATTGCAAGAGATGAATGAATTGATTCGATTATTTCTTCTTAACATAGATATTTTATTTAAACTATTATAATTATCTAGTTTTCCTATCTTCTCCATAATAGTTGCTACTGGATCAAGCATTTTATTAGTTATAGAAAATAGTGAAGTATATTTTTCCATAGTTTTACCTCAATTTTTCTTTCATTTATATTATACTATTTATATAATTTATAATCAATTATCTTGCTTAAATCTTGCTTATTATCTTACTTATTAAATATCACTATATCTTTTTTTATAAGTAAATCATTGATAATGGGCAGTATTAATTCGTCATACTATCTGTAATATCTTTTTTAAGATATTATAGGTATAAAAAAAAATTATTGCTGGAGTCCTGTTGTCAATGAGGAATTATAAAAATCAAAAAAAGCACTAGCCCTTAATATAAATAAAAATGGAGCCCTCTTTTGAAAACTCCTTCAGGGGGCCCAAATTATCAATATTTTGAAACATCTTTAAAGGTCAATACTCGTTATTTTATAGGCAATTATTGATGGTCCTACTTGTTATACCTTTAATCTTAATACATATCATCATTTTTAGATTTTTTTTATATCTAAAGTAGTGTCTAAAATTACATATTCATAATTTGATTGTAAAGAGTATTAAAAACTTCTATGGTTTCATGATTTTCACTAAGTTCACTCATGTATTTTTCAACATCGTTATAATCGACATTTAAAAATTCATCAAAAAATCTTTTTCCTCTATAAATATTAAGATTCTCGGGCACATATATATTTCCCTTCATTTTTTTATTATTAAAGAAAAACAATATAGGCTTGAATTGTCCAAATTCAGTAATATTTAATTCATCAATCAAATATGCAGAGGTTTTTATAAATTTTCTGTTTATATCTACAAATTTTCCCGTATCATGATCATCGTTATATTTTATTTCTAAGTAATATATAACTCCATTCTCTTTATTCTTAAATAGTAAATCAATGTCGTGTTTAAACAAGATAGTTTCCTTATTATTATCTGCTATAATATTATTTATTAAATTTATAAAATTTATATCTAAAAAATCACTGTCTTCTGTTTGGCACTTCGTAATATAATTATCAATAGTTCTTTCGTTTGAAACAGAAATCTTAAATGTATTACTTTTTTTGCCAGAGTATTTTTTAATAATTTCGTATCTTCTATCTTCTGAAATCAATAGCGCCATTAGCTCCTCAATAAAGTTTCCAAATTGAATATTCATTGACTGCAATAATCCACCAAATACTCTATATTTTTGCGGAATAAAATGAATTTTAGCATTATGCTTTAAAATCAATTTGTTTATTTTTGAGTTGTTGCTTGTTTTTTTTATCATATTTTGAACAGCTTGGTTAATCGTTTCTTCTATCTTATTTTGCATATGCTTCCTCCTGATATATATATCTTAATTTATTTAATTCAATGAATTCATTTTTATAAAAAACCCAAAAAAAATTCCAACCGTTGTTATTAGTTTTCCCCAGAAGTTTGGCCGACATTTTATGAATGGATAATTCATCAACACCATCAAACACCTTTCCATTCTTAGTTATTATAACCTCTATTTTTTTATTTGAATCATATAATTTTTGGCCTTCTGTTAAGTAACCCACTTCTAAAAGTTTTTCTATAGGTACTCTAGGTGGTTTCACTTCCAATGCCAAATTGTTCAATTCTGTAAATTCCGGTACAATATTATCTATTCTATTTTTGGCAGCTTCTACATATTCAAAATTTCTTTCTATTCCAATAAAATTTCTCCCTAATCTTTTAGCTACTGCCCCCGTCGTTCCAGTTCCAAAAAATGGATCCAATACAATATCATCTGGTTTAGTTGAAGACAAAATAATCTTATATAATAATTTTTCTGGTTTTTGTGTTGAGTGTAATTTTTTACCTCTACTATCTTTTAATCTTTCATTTCCAATACAAATGCTTAAATCCCATATACTTTTGTCTTGTTTTCCGTTATTTAAATATTTCATGGTTTTATAATTAAAAGAATATTTTGCTTTTTTTTCTTTGGTACACCAGATCATAGTTTCATGAGAATTCTGAAACCTTGTTCCAGCAAAGTTCGGAGCTGCATTAGGTTTTGACCAAATAATATCGTTCAATATCCAAAAGTTTAAATTTTGCATTATATACCCCAATCGAAAAATGTTTTGAAATGAACCAATTACCCATATAGTACCATTTTTTTTTAAAACTCTTTTACATTCTTTTAGCCATTTAAAACAGAATTCATCATATTCAGAATAATTAGAAAATTTATCCCATTCATCTTCAACACCAACAAATTTTGTCCCATCTGTTCTTAATAACTCGCCTTCAGTTTGCATAAAATAAGGTGGGTCGGCAAAAATCATATCAACAGAATTGTCTTCAATTAATTTTAGCTCTCTAATCGTGTCGCCTAAAATTATATTGTTCTTTATCTTTTCTAATTTATACATTTTATCACCCACTCTTTAAATATATTATATCACAATTTTTTATGTTATTTGATTAAAATATCAAAATTCATATTTGTAATAACTAAAGCCTATTGAAATAGTTGAAATAAAAAATAAATAAGTAAACATGAGTATTTTCTAATCTTTTCTATGATTTCAAATACAAAATACATTCGTTTTTTCATATCTAAATTGTATCTAAATCGGGCATTTCAAAACGGTATCCCTTGCAAACCCTTATAAACATTAACAATAAAAATGGAGTTCTCTTTCGAGAACTCCTTCAGGGGGTTTTGGTTGAATCACTCTCACACTTTATTCCGTAAGAGCGAGTGTGAAATAGTTTCACACTGGCTTTATCATAACTTTTTTTGCTTTAAAAGTCAATAATAAATAATAAGTTTACATTTCATCTAGACACTTATTACCTTTAAACCTTTTATTTAATATCATTTATAATAACTTAATTAGTTTTTAACTTGACAATTAGTAGATATTTTAATCAAAATCAATACTTTTTTCTAATTCATATTTAAGTTGAGGATAATTATTTAACTGTCTTTTATTAATAAAGTAATAAGCATCTTCTTTAGCTTTTAATAAAATTTTATAATCTTTTTTTAAATTAGCTATTTTAAAAATCATATCACCACTTTGTTCAACTCCAAACAAATCTCCTTGGCCTCGTAATTTAAAATCTTGTTCACTAATAATAAAACCATCATTAGTAGCCGTAAGTATTTTTAATCTTTCTTTTTGTTTATCACTAATTAAAATACAATAAGATTGTTTATTACTCCGCCCGACACGACCTCTTAATTGATGAATAGTAGATAATCCAAAACGATTAGCATTGAAAATAACCATCATTGTTGCCCTCGGAACATCAATTCCTACTTCAATAACAGTTGTACTAATTAAAATATCAATTTTTTGATTAACAAACATCCCCATCATTTTTTCTTTCGCTTGGCTATTCATTTTACCATGTAAGATACCTATTTTATAAAACTTACCAAAGGCTAAGTCAAATTGATGTTTTAATTTATTAACATTTTCTACTTCTAAAAGAGAACTTTCTTCAATTAAAGGTGCTATTACATATATTTGATGCCCTAAAGTAAGTTCTTTTTCAATCATCGATAAGATTTCTTTAATATCAGAAGGGGCCTTTAAAAAGGTTTTAATCTTTTTTCGTCCTGAAGGAATTGTTTTTATTGAAGAAATATCCATATCACCATAGATAGTTAAAGCAAAAGTACGTGGAATAGGGGTAGCACTCATATATAAAACATCTGGTTCTAAGCCTTTATCCTTTAAAATAGAGCGTTGATTGACTCCAAAACGATGTTGTTCATCAGTAATTACTAAACCTAATTTATGGTATTTTACTTTAGTTTGAATCAAAGCATGAGTCCCAATAATTAAATCAATTTCCCCTTTCGCTAAATTCTGATAAATAGTATCTTTTTCTTTTTTAGTTAATTGACCAGTTAAAAGAGCTATTTTAAATTTTATCTTTCTAAATAAAGCTTTAATATTATTAAAATGCTGATGAGCTAAAACTTCAGTAGGAACCATTAAAGCTGTTTGATAACCAGCTAAATAATTAGCATAAATAGCTATTACCGCTACTACTGTTTTCCCACTCCCAACATCTCCTTGTAACAACCTATTCATTCTAAAAGAAGCTTTTAAATCATTTATTATATCCTTTACTGATTTTTGTTGATCAACGGTTAATTTAAAAGGCAAATTATCAATAAACTTATTAATTTTAGCAATTGAAAACTCCTTTTTTTTATAAGGATTAATTCGATGTTTATGTTTTTTTAAATATTCTATTTTTAACATAAATAAAAATAATTCTTCATATTTTAAACGAAGTAATGAAACTTTTAACTTATGTTCATCAGTTGCTAAATGAACTAAATTAATAGCTGTTAATTTATCAATAAAACAATATTTATCAACTATAAAAGAAGGAAGATAATCAATAATATGAGAAGCTGCTAAAGTAATTGCATTTGAAATAAATTTTTTTAACGATTTTTGAGTTAAACCAGCTGTTAGTTTATAAATAGGAATTATTTTTAATTTGTTATTTAAAGATTCTAATATAATATCATTAGCTATAATAGTATTTTTAGTTAACTCCCATTTACCAATCACCGTAACCGTTTTATTTAAAGTTAAATGATTAATTAAAAAAGCCCGATTAAAAATAATAACCTTAACTAAAGTTTGATTGGTCTTTAAACTAAAAGTCATTTTATTCATCTTCCCTTTAAAATAAATGACTACTGGTTTAGAATCAACAATACCATCAATAACTATCTTATCATTAGCTTTTAAAGATAATAAATCACTTCTTTTTAATATTTCATAACGAAATGGATAATAAGTAACTAATTCATTAATATTATTAATCTTTAATTTTTTAAGATAACTCTTACTTTTAGGACCAATTCCCTTAATAAGATCCAAATTAGACACCATTTCACCTACTTTTACTTAAATTATATCAGAAAAGCCACCTAAAGTATTGACAAACATCAATATTATAAGTATTATATACGTTACCAATTCCCAAATAAGGCGAATTGGTGCTAGTATCACACTAGCCAACCCCTTTTTATTCTTTTGAGACTACCCTCAGGGGTGTAGTCTCTTTTTTATATTAATTATTATAATCTAATATTATAAAGGCTACTAATTATTTAAAACTAGTAGCCTTTATAAGAATTTTTAATTTTATAATAAATATCTTAATTTTTAATAATATCTTTTAAGATCGCTAAACTTACTTCCTTTATTTCTTTTTTATCAGCTAAAGTTTCAACCATGATATTACCATCATTATCTTTAGTTTCTCTACCTAATAACATTTCTAAACCTTTTTGATCATTAGCTAAATAAAGATATTTTTGTTTATTATAATTAATAGTATTAATAACATGAAACTCTTTGCCATTTTCAAAAGTAAGATAATCTCCACTTTCAAGATTCATAAATTAAAACGTCCTTTCTAACGGGTCTTCTTATCAGTTTCTTTTCTTTCTTCAGCAATCTTTATCGCTTCAAGGGCAACTTTATCCATCTCGGGTCCATATAATAATCCTCGTTCATAAAGAGTTGCGATTAACTTTTCAATAGGAAAATCAAGATTATTAAAAGCCGGATCCTCATTAATAAGTTCTATAATCTTTTCCATATCTTCCATTGATATATAATCATTATACATAACTTTATCAGGTTGGGGACTAGAAAAAGCAACATAACATAAAAGAGCTGTTGCATAGACAGCTAAAGATACACTAGTTATTATTTTTTTACGTTTTTTAATAACTTTATTTTCTTTATTATTCTTTATTCGTTTTTTATATTCATCAAATGTTTCTAATCTGTTTTTTTCCATTTTAATTTTATTAATAAACCTCCAATTCCTTAACTAGGATATAACATTTTACATTTTTTGTCAAACAAAATGTAAAGTA
>CAZBGR010000034.1:0-6717 GCA_964491535.1 uncultured Muribaculaceae bacterium | reverse complement strand
GAAGGAACAATTGCTATTATTGGTCCAAAACGAATGGAATATGATCGAGTAGTTAGTTTATTAGATTATTTAAAAAAGAAAGTTGAGGCATATGATGAAAAAGACTGAGGTTAAAAAAGAAGAATTAAAGATAAAGAAAGTAAAGAAACAAGAAAAGGACAAAAGTTTAAAGATTAAGCTTAAAGAATTAGAAGATAAATTGTTACGTAATGAAGCTGAATTACAAAATTATAAAAGACGTAAAGAAGAAGAAATCAATCGGATGTTTAAGTATTGTAATGAAGATATTATTAAAGAAATATTACCTATTTTAGATAACTTTGAACGAGCGATTGAGATGGATGATGATAATTTAGATGATGAGGTATCTAGGTTTTTAGAAGGCTTTAAAATGATTTATGCTTCTTTTAATAAAATTCTAACTGAATACGAGGTTAAAGAAATAGAAGCTTTAGGTTTAAAGTTTGATCCAATTTATCATCAGCCATTATTAACTGAACATAATCAAGATAAAGAGGATGAATTAATTTTAGAAGTTTTACAAAAAGGTTATTTATTAAAAGATAAAGTAATTAGACCAACGATGGTCAAGGTTAATATAAATAAAGAAGAGTTATCTAAAGAAACTGAAAATAAAAAAATAGAAAAGAAAGAAAAGGAGCGTGACTTAAATGAGTAAAATTATTGGAATTGATTTAGGAACAACTAATAGCTGTGTTGCAGTTTTAGAAGGAAAGGAACCAAAAGTAATTACTAATCCTGAAGGGGAAAGAGTAACTCCTAGTGTGGTGGCTTTTAAGAATGGTGAAAAAACTGTTGGGACAGTAGCTAGAAGGCAAAGTATTACTAATCCTAATACGATTGCTTCAATTAAAAGATTAATGGGAACTAATAAGAAAGTAGAAGCTGAAGGAAAATCTTATTCTCCAGAAGAAATAAGTGCCATGGTTTTATCTTATATGAAAGATTGTGCAGAAGCTTATTTGGGCGAAAAGGTAACTAAAGCGGTTATTACGGTCCCTGCTTATTTTAATGATTCACAGCGTCAAGCTACTAAGAATGCTGGTAAAATAGCGGGTTTAGAGGTTGAGAGGATTATTAATGAACCAACAGCAGCAGCTTTAACTTATGGTTTTGATAAACAAGGAGGGCTTCATACCATCTTAGTTTATGATTTAGGAGGGGGAACTTTTGATGTTTCCATTCTAGAACTAGGTGATGGTGTTTTTGAAGTTAAAGCAACTAATGGTAATACTGCTCTTGGTGGTGATGATTTTGATGAAAGAATTATGGATTATTTAGTAGCTAATTTTAAGAAAGAAAATGGAGTTGATTTAGCGAAAGATAAAATGGCAATCCAACGTTTAAAAGATGCTTCTGAAAAAGCTAAAAAGGAATTAAGTGGCATTACTTCAACTCAAATATCACTACCTTTTATATCACAAGGAGATAGTGGACCTTTACATTTAGAATCAACTTTAACGAGGGCTAAATTTGAAAGTTTAGTTAGTGATTTAATAGAATCAACAATTAAGCCGGTAAAAGATGCTTTAAAGGATGCTAAAATGACTAATAAAGATCTTGATAAAATTATTTTAGTTGGTGGCTCAACTAGGATTCCAATGGTTCAAGAGTTAATTAAAAAGGAATTAGGTAAAGAACCTCATAAAGGGGTAAATCCTGATGAAGTAGTTGCTTTAGGAGCAGCTATTCAAGGTGGTGTTTTAACTGGTGAAGTGAGTGATATTGTTTTATTAGATGTTACTCCATTATCATTAGGAATTGAAACCTTGGGTGGTGTGATGACTCCTTTAATTGAACGTAATACCACTATTCCAACCGCTAAATCACAAATATTCTCAACAGCGGCTGATAATCAACCAGCAGTTGATATTCATGTCTTACAAGGAGAGCGTTCAATGGTAGCTGATAATAAAACTTTAGGACGCTTTCAATTAGGTAATATTCCCCCAGCTCCAAGAGGTGTTCCTCAAATAGAGGTAAGTTTTGATATTGATGCTAATGGAATTGTTAATGTTAAAGCGAAAGACTTGGGTACTAATAAAGAACAATCAATTACTATTACAGCTTCAACTAATTTAACTGATGATGAAATAGATAAGATGGTAAAAGAAGCGGAAGCTAATAAGGAAGCCGATCTTAAACGTAAAGAAGAAGTTGATTTAAAAAATGAAGCTGAACAATTAGCCTTTACTACTGAAAAAGCCTTAAAAGATTTAGGTGATAAAGTTGATTCTAAAGAAAAAGAAGAAGCAGAAAAGTTAATTAAGGATTTAAAAGAAGCGTTAGAAAAAAATGATTTAGAAGCTATTAAAACTAAAAAAGAAGCTTTAAATGAAAAAGCAATGGCTTTAACATCAAAGGTTTATGAACAAGCTGCTAAAGCAAAAGATGAAGCTGAACCAGCATCATCTAAAGAAGATAAAAAGCCAAAAGATGATGTTATTGATGCTGAATTTGAAGAGAAAAAGTAAAATCATCTAATTGATATAAGTTCTAGTTTTAACTAGAACTTATATCATAATCATAAGGGGTAATAAAAGGAGACCAAAATGAATCTAAAAAGGCTTAAGCGAAGTGAGATAGAAAAAAAGTATCAATGGGATTTAACTAAGATATATAAAACGAACAAGGATTGGCAAAAAGATATCGCTAAAATACCTTTATTAATAGATGATTTATTGTTAGCTAAAGGTCAGATAATGGCTAGTGAAGATTATTTATATAACACTTTAAAAAAGGAAGAAGCTTTAAATCAATTATTACTTAATTTATATGTTTATGCTAAGATGACTTATGATCAAGATACTACTAAGGAAGAAGCTTTAAAAAGATTAGGCAACATAGAAAAACTCTTAGCTGAGACTGGTGAACAATTATCTTTTATTAAGCCAGAGATATTAAAAAGTGATTTTTCATTAATTACTAAATTTATTAATCAAAAAAAAGAATTAAAAATATATTCTTTTTGGTTTGAGACTTTATTTAATCAAAAAGAACATCTTTTAGATGATGAATCAGAAAAAGTATTAGCCGCTACTAATGAATTACTATCATCTTTTGGACGAATTTATGATATTATTACTAATACTGATTTACAATATGGAAAGCTTAAAATAAAAAATAAGTTAATAGAGATAACTGATGCTAATTTTATTTCTTTATTAAAAGAAAAAGAAATACCAATTAGGAAGAAAATCTTTGAAACTTATTATACTAATTTAGCATATTTAAAAAATAGTTTAGCTAGTAATTTAAAATATGGAATTAAAAGCTATGACTTTTTAGCTAAAATAAGAAAATATCCTAGTCCTTTAGTAATGAATTTATCATTAAATAATATTGATCCTTTAGTTTATGATAATTTAATTAAGACGGTTAATCATCATTTACCTTTGCTTCATAAATATCTAAAATTAAAAAAAGAAGATCTTAAGTTAAAAGATTTTCATATTTATGATTTTTATCTTGATATGGATTTTAATTTTGAAAAAAAATATTCATATGAAGAAGCTTATCAAATAATAAAGAAGGCTTTAAAGCCTTTAGGTAATCATTATTTATCAATTGTCGATAAGATATTTAAAGAAAACTTTATTGATGTTTATAGTAATATTGGTAAATTAAGTGGTGCTTATAGTTTTGGAACCTTTAATGAACCTTTATATATATTTTTAAATTATAATGGTAAACTAGATCAAGTATCTACTTTAGCCCATGAAATAGGTCATTCAGTACATCGTTATTATACGACTTTAAAGCAACCCTTTATTTATGCTGATTTCGCTATTTTTACCGCTGAAGTAGCGTCGATTGTCAATCAATTGTTATTATATCGTTATTTATTAAATAATAGTAAAGATAAAGAGGAAAAAAGATTTATTTTAATTCAATTAATGGAATTATTTAAAAGTACTTTATTTAGACAAACGATGTTTGCTGAATTTGAAAAAGAACTTTATGAAAAGGAAGCCAATAACGAAGTGTTAACCGAACCATTAATTAGTGATCTTTATTATAAATTAAATAAAAAATATTATGGTAAAGAAGTTATTCATGATTCTTTAATTCGTTATGAATGGTTAAGGATTCCTCATTTTTATCGTCCTTTTTATGTTTATCAATATGCAACTGGTTTAGCAGCGGCCGTTTTAATTTCAGATAATATTTTAAGTGGTAAAGAGAAGGCTTTATCAAATTATCTTAAGTTTTTAGAAAGTGGTACTTCAGATTATCCTCTTAATTTATTAAAAATTGCTAAAGTTGATATGACGACTGCTAAACCAATTGAAAAAGCTTTAAAGTTTTTTGAAAAAACAATCAATGATTATCTTAAACTTAATCAATAAATTAAAAATAACTAGGTGGTGACTATGAGTAAAGAAAAAAGAGATTATTATGAAATATTAGGGGTAAGTAAAAGCGCTAGTGATAATGAATTAAAGAGTGCTTTTCGTAAATTAGCTAAAGAATATCATCCTGATGTTAGTAAAGATCCTAAAGCAGAAGAAAAATTTAAAGAAATTCAAGAAGCTTATGCTGTTTTATCTGATAAAGAAAAAAGAAGTCAGTATGATCAGTTTGGACATTCTGCTTTTGAAGGTGGCTTTGGTTCTACTTCTGGTTTTGACTTTTCAGGTTTTGATTTTAGTGATCTTTTTGGTGATCTTTTTGGTTCTTCTTTTGGTTTTGGACGCCAATCAACCTCTAGTAATCGTTCTCGCCAAGGAAGAGATACTATTATGGAAATGAGTATTTCTTTTGAAGAAGCTGTTTTTGGTAGTGAAAAAAAGCTTAAGCTTAATATTGAAGAACGATGTGAAGCTTGTGATGGTCTTGGTGGTAAGGATAAAGAAACTTGTTCTAAATGCCATGGTAGTGGTAGTGTTACTAGTGAACAACGTACCATTTTAGGGACTTATTTAACTAAAACAACTTGTTATGAGTGTGGAGGGAAAGGTTATATATTAACTAAGAATTGTCCTACTTGTCGTGGTAAAGGGACGGTTAAAAGTAATAAAGAAATTGTGGTAACTATTCCAGCTGGAATTGATACAGGTAATCAGTTAAGAGTTGCCAGAATGGGTGAAGCAGGGATTAATGGAGGCCGTAATGGTGATTTATATATTGAATTTTATGTAAATAAACATCCTCTTTTTGAACGTAATAATGATGAAATTAGTTTAACCTTACCAATTACTATCAGTGAAGCAATGTTAGGCTGTAAGAAAGAAATTCCTACTTTATATGGAGAAGTTATTTTAACTATTCCAGCCGGTACTCAAAATGATGCTAAATTCTTATTAAAAGGCAAGGGAGTATCTAATATAAATAGTAAACGAAAAGGAGATATGATAGTGATTACTAAAGTTATTATTCCTAATCGTTTAGATCGTAAGCAAAAAGAATTAGTAAATGAATTATCTAAAACTAATTTAGAACAGCATGAGGCATTTATTAAATATAATAAGAGAAAGAAATAAAAAACAATAAAGATTTATTGATTATTAAAAAAGGGTTATGAACTCTTTTTTTATATTTATTTCTTTTAAATAGTTTATAAAAAGACTAGTCATAAATATAAATTTATGCTAAACTTAAGATAACTTAAAAGTAATAATAAACAAAGAAGGAGTAATAAATTATGACTTTAAAAAATAAAGCTTTTACTTTAGTAGAATTATTAGCAGTAATCATTATTTTAGGTATTATTTTAGCTTTAGCGGTCCCTAGAGTTATTTCTATAATAGATAAATATAAAGAAAAAGCATATGAGATACAAAAAAAGAATATTGTTACTGCTGCTAAAGAATATTCTTTATTGCATAGTGGTGAAATAGAATGGAAAAATAATATAGCTTATATTAGATTAGGTGATTTACAAGCTAAAGGATTATTACCGAATGAGGTAAAAAATTCCAAAGGGGGAACCTTTAATCCAGAAGAAATAGTTTTAAGTTTAATTAAAGATGATAATGGTTTGATTAAATATCATGAAGGGGAATATATTTTATCTTTAGCTTCTATTATCCAAAATGATATTGATACAGAAGAAAAAAACATAGGAAGTTCAAATCAAGCTTGGTTTTATGTGGGAGCTGATCCAAATAATTGGCTAGAGTTTGGAACTATTGATGGAGTTACTATCTTGTGGCGTATTATTAAAAGTAATAATGAAGGTATAAAGATAATATATGAGGGTAAAAGGAAATCGGATGATACAGAACCGGATGATAATGGCAAAATTGGAGATAAAGCTTGGGATACCTCTAATTCAAACAAATGGGAAAAGCCAAATAATAAATTTGCTTCTTTAAAGGGAGTTCTAGATAATTGGTATGAAACATTATCAGATGTTTCTCAATATATTGCACCTATTCATTGGTGTATCGGGGCAGTTTCCGGTGATTTTGATCCTGTATATAATATATTTTTAGTTACTTCATTAGATACTTTTTTAAATAATGAATGTGCGGACAATTATAATTTGGATGGATTTAAAGACAAAACCTCTAGTCCTACTGGAATAGGATTAATAAGATCAAGTAATTATATAAGTACTTCTGCTGATACTAGTTGTACAGGTGCGGGCAATGAAGCTTGTAAAAATCATAATTTTCTTTATAAATCGGTTTATACTTATTGGATCTAGGTCAAGTATTTAGACACTTTTTTGTAGACACTTTAATTTATATT
>CAZBGR010000033.1:0-6902 GCA_964491535.1 uncultured Muribaculaceae bacterium | reverse complement strand
TATTTGGGACATTTTCCAAAGATAACACTTAAGACATTATCACAAGTTAATCATAGTGTAAACAAAGGGAATGTTAACCAAATGTATTGACAACTAAAAATGTCTGTGATATTCTAATAATATAGTGGGTTTTGAGAAAAAAAGAAGGAGAAAGAAAGATGTTAAAAAACAAAAAGGCGTTCACATTAGTTGAATTATTGGCGGTAATCATTATTTTAGGCATTATTTTAGTGTTAGCAGTACCAAGAATTACTACTATGATTAATAAATCTCGCGATAAAGCTGCTGATGAATTAAAATTACTTATTGAAAGTGCAGCCGAAAAATATGTGGTTTTTGAGGAAATAACGTTTGCTGGGACAACCCATACCATTACTTTAGAGACATTACAAAATGCGGGATATTTAAAAACCTCTATTAAGAATCCTAGGGGCGGCGATTTATCTACTGCTACTGTAATAACATTAACAAAAGCATCAAATGGTGATATAACTGCCGAGGTAACTATTCCATAGCCATAATAATTGTTTTTCATTATATTAATAAATTTAATTTTATTAAACGTGTTGGTAGTTATGAAAATATTTTAGTAATAAAAAATATATAATATTTATAATAATTAAAAGGATTTTAAGAAAGGAGAATAAAAGATGTTAACAAGCAAAAAAGCTTTTACATTAGTTGAATTACTAGCCGTCATTATTATTTTAGGTATTATTTTAGTATTAGCGGTTCCAAGAGTGGCAACGATGATTACTAATTATCGTGATAAAGCTGCTATAGAACAAGAAAAACTTATAGAAGCTGCTGCAGAAAAATATTTTATTTTTGAAGAACCTGACTTAACTTGGGATAATGATACTACTACTATTAAGGTATCAGTTTTGCAAACTGCAGGATATTTAAAAACAGGATTAACAAACCCTAGAACTAAAGCGGATATTTCCAATTTAAATATAATTTTAACAAAGGAATTAAGTGGTGATGTAACTGCTGAGATAACTCTTCCATCGTCATAATAATTGTTTTAAATATTTATATTAATGAAGTGGGTTTTGAAAAAAATGAAGGAGAAATGAAATGTTAAAAAACAAAAAGGCTTTTACATTAGTTGAATTACTAGCCGTCATTATTATTTTAGGTATTATTTTAGTATTAGCGGTTCCAAGAGTAACAACGATGATTACTAATTTTCGAAATAAAGCTGAGGATCGCCAAAAAGATCTCATAGCTTCTGCCGCCGAGAAATATATAGTGTTTGAAACTGAAGATCAAACCATTACTTACCCGTATGTAATCACCTTAAAACAATTAGAGGATACGGGTTATTTAAAAAAAAATTTGATTAATCCTAAAACAAATAAAAAACTTTTAAATACTGCTGCTGGTCCTGGCTATGATTGTACAAAAGTTACTGTGACTAAAGAAGGAGATAATAAATTAATATTTACTCCGTTTCTTAAAGATGTTCAATAATAAATAATAAAAATAAAATTAAAAAGAATTTAGATTTGTTAATTAATAGTTATATAATTAAAAAACAAGTTTTAATTCTTTTTTTATGGAATTAATTAAAAGTAAATTTAATATTTTAATATATTAGTTCCCGGATAATAATGAGCTAATATTTCTTTATAAGTATAGCCTTGATTGGCCATTCCATTCGCTCCATATTGACTCATTCCTACTCCGTGTCCATAACCTCTAGTGGTGAATATAATGTTATTTCCTTCAATTCTAATATCAAAATCAGTCGATCTAAGACCTAAAGTTTCTCTTAAATATTTTCCTGTATAAACACTATCATCTAAACCGATAGTGTTTATTCTATTACTAGATGTTCTAGATAATATTTCTATAATACTATTTTCATTTAAATTTAAATTAAGTAAATGATTAACATCATTTAAATTTTTAATTTCTTCACGAAGATAACTAGAAGCATTTAAATCCCATGAGCTATCAACACTTATTAAATATGGAAAACTATTACCCCATACTGCTACTGCAGCTTCGGTTTGTCCATTACTAGTTGAATGATAAATAGCATCGATATAATAATTATGATAAGCTATATATTCATTTTTGGTATTTATTACGGCAGTTTTAATTTTATTATAATAAGTATTAAAGCTATTACCCCATAAGGCTTTTAATTGATTAGTATCTTTATATACTTGATGGCTATTAGAATCAGTTAAGACTTGCTTTTTATTAATTCTTTTTAAAGCATAAGTCCTAGCAGCGACGGCTTGAGCTTTTAAAGCCTCAGTATGAAAGGAGGCAGGCATTTCTGCTCCTACGACTCCTATTATGTAATCTTCTAAATTGATTTCTTCGATGGTTCCATTATAACGATAAAGGGTTACTTTTATTTCGTTTTCAACAATTACTTCAGGGGTTGATTGCTCATTATTTTTTGTTTCTTCTTTTGGCAGGGGATTAGGATCATTTTTCTCTGTTTTAGGTTTAATGATGTTTTGGTTATCTTTTAAATTAACATCTTCCTTTTCTTCTGTATTTTCTATTTCTAACACTTCAATTTCTTTTTCTTCTGTTCTAGGTGTTATTAAATCTTTAATATACTCTACATATTGAAACTTAGGTTCTGTTTCAGCCCTTAAATCTTGATAGGGAGAATAACTCAATATTAATGATCCTATAATTAAACCATTAACTACTAAAAAAATTTTAGTGCCGTTAAAATCTATCTTTTTTTCTTTAATATAATCAAAAGCTTTTTGATAAAATGTTTTATGTTTTTCTTTTTTATTTCGCTGGATAAACTTTGCAAATTCATAATTATAATCAATAAATAAATATAAAACCTTTTCTTTCTTTATCCTTTTTATTAAATGTCCTTTAAACATAATATCACCTAAAGTTAGTATTAAACGAAATGCTTAATTAATACTTTGCTTTAAAAGTATTTTAAATTATTTTAAAAAAGGAAGTTTCAAAATGCTTTTGACATTGCTATTAAAATTATGTATAATGAAACACAGGTGACAACCCGTCACTTATGTTAAGGGAGGACCAAATGCCTACGCCAACTTTTTTTAAATTATCTCAAGAAAAACAAAATAAAGTAATGAAAGCGGCCTTTCAGGAATTTTCACGGGTGGCTTTAAGTGACGCTTCAATTGCTAATATTATTAAGGAAGCCGCTATTCCAAGGGGTAGCTTTTATCAATATTTTAAAGATAAGGAAGATATCTTTTATCATCTTTTAGATATTCATAGTCAAGATATAAAAAAGCAATTAATAATATTTTTAAATGACCATCAAGGGGATGTAATTGATGCTTTTATTGATTTGTATTGTTATATTTTAGATAAAATAAAAAATTCTTTAAATGAAAAGTTTTTTCAAAATATTTTTTTAAACTTAAATTATGATTTGGAACGTAAATTTACTCCTAATCTAGAAGATGATTTAAATGAAGTGATTAATTTAATCGATATTAATAAACTTAATATAATAAGTAAATTACAACTTATTTATGTTGTTGATATTATAGAAGCTATTCTTTTTCGTAATCTTACCCAAAGTTATAAACGAAGTTTGTCAATCGAAAAAAATATTGAAATTTTCAAAAGGGAAATGAGTTTAATTAAAAAAGGTATCTATAAAAAGTAATTTTAATATATGTTTGATTAATTAAATAAGAAAAGGGTTTTAATACATAAAACTTTTTTTATTTCTCATAATAGTATTAAAAGGAGTCCTAAATGAATGAAATATTAGAAGTATCATTAAGAAGTGCGTTATCTTTAATAGCTTTATTTTTTTTAACTAAGTTGTTGGGTAAAAAACAAATTTCTCAACTTAGTGTTTTTGAATATATAATTGGAATTACGATTGGTTCAATCGCTGCTGAAGGATCACTTAATTTAGATTATCCATTAATTAATAGTATTGTCGTAATGACTATTTATGTAATAATTGTTTTTGTGATGTCTTTTTTAACTTTAAAAAGTATGTTGGTAAGAAGAATATTTACTGGCATACCTACTGTTTTAATTGAAAAAGGTAAAATAATAGAATCGGGGTTAAGAAAATGTATGTTGGATATTAATGATTTATTGGAAGAATGCCGTAATAAGGGTTATTTTGATTTAAATCAATTAGATTATGCGATTATGGAAACTAGTGGTAAGGTTAGTTTTTTACCTAAAAGTGAATATCGTCCTTTAAAAGGGAAAGATATTGATGTTTATCCTCCTTATGAAGGGATTTTAACTAATGTTATTGTTGACAGACAGATTCAATTAAAGGCTTTAAAAGGTTTAAATAAAGATGTTCGTTGGTTACTTAAAACATTAAAAAAACAAGGTTTTAATGACCTTGATTCTATTTTGTTAGCTACCATTGATGACACTAATAAGTTAACAGTTTTTAGAAGGGATGAACTATTAAAAAGACCTAATCTTTTAGAATAACTATACTTTAAAATCCTTTATATCTTCATCATTCATATCTTTACCATCATAAAATAATTTTTCTTTAAAACGAGCTATTTTACCAATTATATTAGAAGGAAACATTCTAATTAATTTATTAAACTTAATGATATTGTCGTTATAATAACTTTTATACGCTGTTAATTGTTCGTCAGTTTCATTTAAATCAAACCATGCCTTATTAAAGTTATCATTACTATTTAATTTAGAATGTTTATCTTTTAATTGAACTAAATCGTTAATTAAATTAGTAATTTTTCGATCTAAATCAAAATTGGATAATTTAGCTTTTTTAAAATCGAGTTCCTCAAGTTTAACTTCTTTAATATTATTGTTAATTATTTTTATAGTCCGAGTTAACAAATCTAATTTATTTCGTAAAGTATTATCAATATCTTTTTCAACAGTATTAATTCTAATAATATAATTTTGGAATCTATTATAAATGGTAATATAAAAAATTATAAGGCCTAAGATTATTAAAATAATAATTAGTAAGATAACGAAAGGATTCATTTTTATCACCATTAAAATTATATCTAACTATTTAATATTTGTCAAAAGATTCTTATTTTCTAAGAGGGGTTTTATAGGTAATTGGTTCTTCAAATTCGACATAGTTTAAATAAATCATTAATAGTAAATGCCAGACTCCGGTATTAGGGTTACTAATAATAATATGATCGCGACCAGCTTCTTCAATAATGCCATTAAAAATACGATCTCGCCACTCAACTGAATCGGGGAAAGAAAAATAAAATTTAGCCATTTTACCAATATTAAAACGTAGGATGTTTTCGACATATGATACTTCAGTAAAGGGAGCTTTAGCATTAGTTATTTGTTGTTCAAGGGAAGGGGCTAATTGTTGATTTGGGGTACCAAAAGGGGTTATTCCTCCTGGAAATATTTGATTAGGAAATGCATTATTATTCAATTTATCATCCTCTTTCTAAGTTATTTATATGAAATGCTTTAACTTGATATGACTAATAGCTAAATAAATTGATGATTGTTTATTAATATGTTATAATTTTGCTAGAAAGGTTAAATTTTATAAGTAGTAAGGTGATGGCTAATGAAAAATAAAGAAAAGTTAAATATCCCTAAATTAAATGAAGTTATTAATTTAAGTAAGAATATTTTAAAGGTTACTTTTATTTTCTTTTGCATTATTGGAATTTATGCGATAACTTTAATTTTAAAAGGGGTTTTACCCATTTTATTAATTATTTTAAAAGTGATTTCACCCCTTTTTATTGGTATTGTTATAGCTTGGTTATTAGAACCAGGGGTTAAAAGATTAAATAAAATAATTAAAAACAGATTGTTTAGTAGTATTTTAATTTATATAATAATGTTAGCTATTTTATATTTAATTATGATTACTTTATTTCCTTTACTTTTAGAACAAATAAGTGATTTTATTACTATTTTACCTGCTATTATTGATTACGCTAGTGATTTAGCTTATGGGTTTTTAGAAAAGTTTAATAATATTAATCTTATTAATATTGAAATGATTAAAACTAATGTTATTAATTATATTAATGATTCCATCAGCTCTTTAACTACTGAAATTCCAACAATGATTATTAATACTCTTAGTAATTTAGTTTCAACGATAGGCATTTTTGCTTTAGGTTTAATTATTGGTTTTTATTTATTAGTAGGTTCTGATAATATAAGTAAAACATTATTATCTTTGTTACCTATAAAAGTTAGAAAAGATATTAATGGTTTAATGGAAGAAGCAAATAGTTCTTTGTTTTCTTATATTAAGGGGGTTTTATTAATTTCACTTATTATGTCAATTGTAAGTGCGATTGCTTTTAGTATCATGGGACTTAAGGCTCCTATTTTATTAGGTTTAATTTGTGGAGTTACTAATATTATTCCTTATATTGGGCCCTTTATTGGAGGAGTAATAGCTTCAATAGTAGCTTTTACTCAAAATATTTCTTTAGGTATTTTAGCAATTGTTGTTGTTTTAATTGTTCAAGCATTGGATAATGGGTTATTGCACCCTTTAATTATTGGGAAAACAATGAAATTGCATCCTGTTATTATTTTAGTTAGTTTATTAATTTTTGGTTATTTATGGGGTCCTTTAGGAATGGTTATTGCTACTCCTTTAGTAGCTTTATTTAGATTAATTATTATTTTTGTTGAAAATAAATACGGGATATTTAATAATTTTGTTAAAGTTTTACATTAATATCGATAAGACAAATGATAAAAATGGTTGTTAGTTGCAATCTTAAAATAAATGTTATATACTATGGACATAAAATAATTCTTTTAAATACTATTTATAAGTTACATTTATAAGAGTTGTTTTATTAATATATTAAAATTATTGCTAAAATACCATTATTTAAATAAATATTTTTCTTTACAATCTTTTTAATATAAAGTAAAATGTAATTAATAAGGAG
>CAZBGR010000032.1:0-7719 GCA_964491535.1 uncultured Muribaculaceae bacterium | reverse complement strand
CCGCTACTCATGCTTTATGGTTTTATGCCCCTAAAGCAAACGAAACCTGCATTCCTTTTTGGTTTAACCAACAAAATGCAGGTCGCTATAAAGGGCATTGTTTTTATCTTCCTTCTCCTGGAGTATGTCCTAGATTATATTAAATAAAATCATTTACTAGGCTAAAGGAATTAATAACACTTGACCAATATTAATTAAATCATTAGTTAATTCGTTTAAAGTCTTTAAAGTTTCTACATCGGTCTTAAATTCTTTAGCAATAGCATATAAAGTGTCATTCCTTTTCACAATATAAGCAGTAGTTCCCGGGGGAATTTCTAAAGGTGGAGCGATGGGAACTATTAATTCTTGATTAAGCTTTATTAAATTATTAGTTAAATCATTTAGCTTCTTTAATTCTGATACTGTGGTTCCAAACTGACGAGCGATACTCCATAAAGTATTACCTGATTCTACAGTATAAATAGCTGCCGTGGGGCTTTCAATAGGTAATTCAACATCAAATGATGTTTTGGGAACTAATAATTCTTGACCTATTCTTAAAATATCTGTTTCTAAATTATTTATTCTTCGTAAAGTTTCAACATTAGTTCCAAATTTATTAGCAATAATTGCTAAAGTGTCTCCCCTTTTTATTGTATATCTAATAATTATCGGTAATGATTCCTTCAGCTCTAATTCAGATTCTCGATTATTATTCACTTCCTTAAAAGGAATAAATAATATTTGATTAATATTAATTAAATCATTAGTTAAATTATTAATCTTTTTTAATTCTAAGACTGTAGTCTCATATGTTTTAGCAATTGTATACAAATTATCGCCCTTTTTTACTATATAAGCCTTTGTTCCTACTGGAATTTGTAAAGGACTAATAATAGGAACTAATAATTCTTGAGCGGGAGTTATTAAATCACTTTCAATATTATTTAACATCTTTAATATTGATACTGTAGTTCCAAATTGATGAGCAATATTCCATAAAGTATCTCCTTTTTTAACCGTATAAGTAGTTATCTTAGGTTCTTTAATTACTTCTTCTATCATCTTTTTAGGAACTAATAATTCTTGACCTACTCGTAAAAAATCATTAGCTAAATTATTAATTCTTTTTAAAAAGAAAACAGAAGTATGATATTTATCAGCAATCGAAGTTAAAGTATCTCCTCTTTGGATCGTATATCTAATTAAAAGGGGCAATTCTTCAAAAGGTAAAGCTGTCTCTTTCATAGTTACTACCTCCTGTCTATTAAGATTAGTGGGGATTAATAATGTTTGATTAATACTTAATAAATTGCTGGTTAAATTATTTAATCTCATAATAGCTTCAACTGTGGTCTTGTAAGTCCTAGCGATGGCATATAAATTATCTCCCTTTTTAACCGTATAGGTAATAGAAGAACTTACTTCCTTGTTAGGTATTTTCAAAATTTGACCAATGCTTAATAAATTACTTGTTAAGTTATTTAATTTCATAATAGCTTCAACCGTTGTCTTATAAGTCCTGGCAATTTCATATAAATTATCCCCTTTTTTAACCGTATAAGTAATTTCAGATGGTTCTATAGGTTCAAGGGGCGTTATTCCTGATGGAAGCTTTAATATTTGGCCAATACTTAATAAATCAGTAGTTAAATTATTTATATCTCTTAATATCTGAACAGTGGTATTAAATCTTCCGGCAATTGAATATAAATTATCTCCTCCTTGAACCGTATAGGTTTCTGATGGTAAGATTGGTTCTGTTATTGGTGATGGAGTTGGAATTTTTAATATTTGACCAATTTGTAAAAGAGTAGACGTTAAATTATTAGCCGTCATTATTTTATCCACTGTTGTATCATAAGCTCCAGCAATGGAATATAAACTATCTCCTCCTTGAACTACATAAGTAATTTCCATTAAAGATGGTGGTACTAATCCTGGAATTGTTAATTTTTGATCAATACTTAATAAAGTACTGGTTAAATTATTAGCATCAACTATAGCCTGCACTGAAACATTAAATTTTCTAGCGATTGAATATAAAGTATCTCCTTTTTGGACTGTATAAATGCCTTCTTCTAAAAGCCCCTCGTAAGGTATTCCTTTATAAACACTAACTGCCCTAACTACCGCTTCCGCTAAATCTTGCCATCTTGTTTTAATAATATGTGGATCATCCCCTGGACTATCAACAAAACCATATTCAATTAAAACAGGTTGGGTTACTCCTGTATCACGAAGAATAAAATAATAATCTTTCGAAGTATCAGAAGGTAAACGTCGCTGATACCATTGTCTAACATTTTGACCTTCCTTTTCTATTTCCTCTGATATTAATCTAGCTAAAGTATCATTATTTCTAAGAGCATAAATAACCTCAGCTCCATCACCACCTGAAGCATTTAAATGATTGGATAAGACAATTACATTTGGATTATTACCAAAAGCATTTAATACCCTTTTTACTCTTTCTTCAGGTGATAAGGTTTCATCAGTATCCCTAGTTAAAAAAACTGGCACCCCTAATTCCCTAAAACGATCATACATATATTTAGAAATCATTAAATTATAATCTTTTTCAATAATACCGTTACCAATTGCGCCGGGATCATTACCTCCATGCCCTGGATCAATTACTATCATAAGTATCCCTCCTCATAATATAGTATTCAAAATATAGACTTTTGATATAAAAAAAGCAATTAGTTATTAATCGCTTTTTTATTCATCATTGCTTTTTATAGATATAATTAACTAGATCCCATTAAGGTAACTTTTACTTTATTTGTTTTTTTATTTCGATAATAAGTTATTTCAATTACTTCATTAGCATTATATTTATATAGTTCATATCTTAACTCGGCTTTATTACTAACTTCTTTAGAACCAATCATTAAAATAACATCTCCTTTTTCTAAACCAGCTTTACGGGCTGAAGAATCATCAATTACCGCTTGAATAACAACCCCTTTACTAATATCTTTATCTAAGGTAATACCACTATAAAAAAGGGCAAAGGTTTCACTTACATCAAGCAATTGAACTCCTAAGACAGGTCTTGAAATAAGTTCTCCTTTTTCTAACTTTTCAACATACAACATAGCATCTTCAATCGGAATCGCAAAACCAATTCCTTCAATTTCAATGTTCATTAACTTTAATGAATTAATACCAATTACTTCACCTGCTAAATTAACTAAAGGACCTCCACTATTACCCGGATTAATAGCGGCATCTGTTTGAATAACTCTCATTAACCAATCATTAGAAGAACCTCTAGATAAACTAATTTGAATAAAACGTTCCTTACTAGAAATAATCCCTCTTGTTACCGTTCCACTATATTCACTACCTAAAGGGGCCCCAATTGCAAAGACAGTATTTCCTAATTTAATATCTTTACTATTACCGATAGCTGCTACGGTAATAATTTTATCTTTAGATACTCTTAAGACTGCAATATCAGCATAAACATCACTTCCTAAAATACTAGCTTCCACTATCTCGCCATTAGAAAATGTTATTACTGCTTTATCACCATTATTTATAACATGATAATTAGTTATAATATATCCATACTTATGATCAGTTTTATAAACAAACCCCGTCCCACTACCTATAACTTCGTTTCTTTGCCATGATTCAACCACTACTACTGAATCATATACTTTATCAATCGCTTCCTCAATAGCAACCTCTTCTATTTTTACTTCATTGACAATTTTATTAATTGTTTTCGTCGTTAAGGGAAAATAAGTTGTATAAAAATGATTAAAAGTAATCCCTAATAAAAAAAACAACAACAAACCAAAAAAATACGCTAGTTTGTTTTTCACCCTATCACCTTCCTATAATTTAACAATATCCTTCCAATTTTCTGGAAACCCTACTCGATCTAAAATCTTGGTAACTGGAATAGTTGAAACCCTACCTTCTAATAAACTAATCTCATAATCAATTTCATAAGCTAATTCTCTGAATTCTTCATCTCTAAGTAGATATTTCAAAATTATTACTACTGCAAATAAATCGTTTTTACCATAAACATATTCATCATTCATTAAGGGAACATTTAATTTCATATGATAACTATTATCTAAGATAGTTCGTTGCATTCGATAATCAAATAAAATATCCTCATGAGCACATAAATTACGATAATTAGCTAAAATAGCAATAAACGAAGATAAATTATCAGTATCCAAATTATAAAAATTACCAATTTCCATTTGATCTTCTGATTTTAAAATCAAATATAATTCACTAATAATACCAAAGGATAATACTTTTACCAAAATCCATAAAGGAATATATCCATAATTACTTAAATAATGAAGAGTAGCTCGATGTTGCTTACCATTGGATCTAATTTGCCTTTTCATTTTACTAATTACATCCGCTACTTGCCTAGCTCTTTTAATATCATCAGTAAAGTTAGAAGTTCTTAAATAATCCCTTTCTCTAATTCCGTACCGTCTAGATAATTGATAACTAAAAATAGATTTTAGATTATTTTCAACGATTAAAATATTTTTAAAAAAGATATTACGCAAATGACGATCAAAAAGAAAAAAGGCATATAATTCATCAAATTTAGTACCAGGTAAATAAATTCTCTCTTTTAATGATTTCATAAAAATGTGGCGATAACCATTAATAAAAAAGTAATTTTCCCTTAGTAAGATTTCTTTAGTTTTAGTAATATCATCAATAATCAAACCTTTAGATTTTAAAATATCAATCTGTTCATCTAAGGTTTTAAATTCCTTTTTCATCATTTATGCCCACCTCATCTACTATAAATTATACCATGGATAATTATCTATGAAAAGATTTTTTATGATTTAATCCCTAAAGATATAAAATTAGGTTATTTCCATAATCCCTAATATGTCTTTATCATACAATATGGCGAAGGAGGATAATTATGAACAACTATTTTATAGATCCATTTTCAACATCATCTAAATCACCTATTCCCCATTCATATAAAGATTCACTACCTCAAACACCCGTTGACTCACATACTGGTTTTATTAGAGGCAATATGTTTAATGAATTATACCACCCTTATTCTAATAGCGGTCCTTTCCCCTTAGCACCTACTAATGAAAAAGAAGCTCTACTTAATAAAGTTCAAGAATATAATTTTGCCCTTATTGATTTAAATCTCTATCTTGATGTTCACCCCGACGATCAAGAAAAGATAAGCTTATTTAATGATTATTTAAATAAAAGCCAAATGGCAACCAGAGAATATGAACAACGATATGGACCCCTTAATCTAAATAGTGACGCTTTAAATACTTTCCCATGGAGTTGGCTAATACCTCCGTGGCCTTGGGAGGTGAACTAAATGTGGGCTTATCAAAAAGTTTTAGAATATCCTATTAATATTAAAAATAAAGATCTTAGAATGGCCAAATATTTAGTAACTCAATATGGTGGATCTAATGGAGAATTAGCTGCTGCCCTACGCTATTTAAATCAACGTTATACTATGCCTGATGAAAGAGGCAAAGCTCTTTTAACCGATATTGGAACTGAAGAATTAGCACATGTTGAAATGCTTTCAACGATGGTCTATCAACTACTAAAGGATGCCTCAATTGAAGAAATAAAAGAAGCAGGTTTAGGTGGTCATTACGCTGAACATGGCCGGGCTATATTCCCAACTGATGCTAATGGAGTTCCTTTTACCGCAGCTTACTTTTCTACTACTGGTGATCCCATTGCTGATTTAGAAGAAGATTTAGCTGCTGAACAAAAGGCCAGAGCTGTTTATGAAAACTTAATGGATTTAACTAATGACCCTGATATTTTAGCTCCTTTATCATTTTTAAGACAACGAGAAGTGATTCACTTTCGACGTTTCAAAGAATTATACGACGAGTATAAAAAACAAGGTTATTAACTTTTACCTATTTAAAAAAGAAACCAGTTAAAGTTTCTTTTTTAGATTTTACAAATTATTATTATCTTTAAAATAAACTTCTGTAGCCTCAATTAAAGCCTTAACTATTTTCTTTTGATAATACTTTTGCCTTAAAATATATCTTTCGTTAGCGTTAGAAATAAAACCTAATTCTAATAATAACCCTGGTCTTGTAATTCTTTTATACATATATAAATCATTTATTTCTTTTATTTTTCTTTTAGAACCTAAATTATTTTTCAAAACATCTTGAAAGATAATAGCTAGCTTTTTATTTTTTTTATTTATATTATTATAAAATACTTGAGCTCCTCGCCAACTAGTAGATTGCGAAGCATTAAGATGAATCGATAAATATAAATCACAATTAGAATCATTTATTAATTTTACTCTTTTACTTAAATCACTTCTTTTTCTTAAATAAGCATGAGGAGTCCCTAAATCATAATCTTTTATTCTCGTTAAATAAACAATTGCTCCCTTTTCTTCAAGTTGATTAGCTAATAAAAGAGATATCTCTAAATTAATATCTTTTTCATATATATCTTTATAATTAGCCCCAACATCAATTCCCCCATGACCTGGATCAATATAAATAAGTTTCCCCAATAAAGGCATTTCATTAAGATAACCATCAACTCTAACCATAATAAATAAAGATAAAATAAAAATAATCAACATGGTCATTTTATATTTTCCCATATAACCACCTTTTTAATTATATGAAAATAAAAAATAATCAAACCTTTTTTGATTATTCTTATTTTAGATAACTATTCTTACTTATAAATTATCTTTTAGAAAATTGTGGAGCTTTACGAGCTTTATTCAATCCATACTTTTTACGTTCTTTTTTTCTTGAATCTCTTCTAATAAAGCCTTCTTCTTTTAAAACTTTACGAAATGAAGAATCATAAGTTAATAATGCTCGAGCAATCCCTAAACGAATAGCCCCACTTTGTCCTGAAAAACCTCCCCCTCTAACTTCTGCTTCAATATCAAATTTATCAACTGTCTTAGTCGCCGTTAAAGGTTGTTTTAAATCCATAATTAAAGTTGCAAAAGGTAAATATTCAGCTACTTCTTTACCATTTACAACAATCTTCCCTGTTCCCTTTTGTATTATAACTCTAGCTGTTGAACGTTTCCTTCTTCCAGTTCCAATATAAATCTTTTTTTCAGCCATATTCCTCTCCTAATCCATTTCTAACCTTATTGGTTGTTGTGCTTGATGAGGATGATTTTCATCCTTATAAACAAATAATTTTTTAGCCATTTTTCTTCCTAATCTTCCTTTAGGTAACATGCCTTTTACAGCTCTTTCAATCATTTCAATTGGATATTTAGCTAACATAACCTTCGCTTTTCGCTCTCTTAATCCCCCTGGATACCCACTATGATTATAATACATCTTCTGTTCTAATTTGTCACCAGTAAGATTAACTTTAGTAGCATTGAGAACAATAATAAAATCTCCTCCATCAATATGTGGCGTAAAAGTCACCTTATGTTTGCCACGCAAATAATGAGCTACAAAAGACGCTAAACGTCCTAAATTAATTCCTTTAGCATCAATAACATACCACTGACGCCTAACAGCTTCTTTCTTTTGCATAAAAGTTGTCATCTTAATTCTTCCCTTCTTTAAAATAAAAAGTTTTTATTTGATGGGTTATAAAAATGTACCATTAGCATTTTACTAAAGAATCCTTTACTTGTCAATGAATTATTGATAAATAACATTATAATATGATTAACTTGTGATAATGTCTTAAGTGTTATCTTTGGAAAATGTCCCA
>CAZBGR010000031.1:0-8019 GCA_964491535.1 uncultured Muribaculaceae bacterium | reverse complement strand
TTGTGGTAAAAAGTTAGATGGTACAGTTACTAACTTTCTTTATAAATCAGCTTATTATTGGTGGACCTTAAATGCTCGTGCGGCGTCTGCGTCCAATGTTTGGCGCGTGACCTCTGCGGGTCGCTTGGTCAGCAACCATGCGTCTAACGCGTACGGCGGGCGCCCCGTCCTTAATCTGAAATCTGACATCCTCCATAGTGAGGGAACAGGAACTTTAACAAATCCCTATACAATTAAGTAAAGGAAACCAAGAGGAGGCGAATAAGGAAAAGCAAAATCCCAAAGGGATTTTGAGACGCGCCTTTGGTGCGTAAATAATCGCTCAGCCGTAAAAAGGCTGGGCGATTGCGCCGAGCATAATTAAGTATAGTAAAATAAATATTTATATTGATAGGAAACTTGATAGATAGATATTTATTTTTTTAATTTGCAATTATAATTATGTTCAAAAAATAAAAATTGTCAAAAATTTCAAGATGTGATATAATAAGCAATAAGCAAACGATAGGAAGGGGTTTCTTATGTTGAATTTTATTGTTGGGGAAGACGAAAGAATAATTAGGGAAAGACTTAATAAAATAATTACTAGTATAATGATGCCTTTAGATATTGAATATCGCACAAATGAATTTGCTTGTTATAATTGTGATTTTGATCGTTTAGTTGAACAGCGCTTGGGACCTAAAATATATATTTTAGATATTGAAATGGGCCTTAAATCAGGTTTGGATGCTGCTAGAAAAATAAGGGAAAAAGATTGGCAATCAATTATTATTATTCTAACAGCTCATCATGAATTAATTTATGAAGCTTTAAAAAACAGATTGATGATTCTTGATTTTATATCTAAATTTGATGATTATGAAAACAAGATAAAAGAGGCTTTAAAGTTGGCTATAAAAATAATTTATAACAATGAATTAACCTTTAGTTTTGTTTTTAATAGAATAGCTTATAAGATTCCTTATGATGATATTTTATACATTGTAAAAAATGAAAATAACAGAACTGTTTTAATAAGAACCTTTGATGATCAATATAAATCTAATTTAACTTTAAAAGAAATAAAAACTAAATTAAACTCTTCTTTTGCTCAAACACATCGTGCTTGTCTTGTTAACTTATTTAATGTAAAAGCTATTAATTTTAAGAGTTTGGTTATAATTTTTAAAAATAATGAAGAATGTAATTTATTTTCTAAAAATTATAAAAAGGAAGTGAGAGCTAGGTGGAAATAGTTTTATTATTATTTATTTCTTTAATAATGGGCCTTTTTGCTCTTTATATAGCTTTTATTTATTTTAAAAAATCAATTGTTTTTAAGGAACGAGAAACTTTGATTAGTTTTTTTATATTAATAGTTATTGCTATTGTTAATTATTTTGTCTTTACAAATTTTATTAAAGTTTTTATTAATTTCATTGTTTTTGCTTTAGTATGTAAATATATTTTTAAGGCTAATTTAATAAAGTGTTTTTTTGTTAGTGCAATTACTATTATTTATCTTTTTATTGCAGAAATTATTTATGGTTTATTATTAGTGTTTTTGACTTATTTTAATATTATAAATTCGAATGAAAAATGGTTAGAAGTTTTACCGGGAAGTCTTTATATTGTTATAATAGCTTTTATATTACTTAAATTTAAACCGCTAACTTCTTTTTTCTTTTCTCTTAGGTGGCATGGGAAAGCGAAATACAATGAAATTATTATTATCACAATGTTAGCGATTGGTATTTTTGCTAATAAAAATGTTAAATTGTTAGATTCTAGTGCAGAATATATTATGAATTTGTTTTTAATTATAATTTTTGTTATTATCCTCTTTTGCCTTTTGAAAGAAAGGGAAAATCGCATTCAATTATCGTTAAAGTATGATCAGTTATTTAATTGTGTTCATAAATATGAGAGAGAGTTAACTGATAAAAATATAGTTATTCATGAATTTAAAAATCAGTTGATTGCGATTAGGGGACTTAATAACAATGAAAATGAGGAAATAGTTAAGTATTTAAATAGTATTATAAGAGATTTTAAAAAACCCAAATTAAGAGTATTAGAAAATATGGAACATATTCCTAAGGGGGGATTAAAAGGTTTAATATATTACAAATTGGGTGATTTAGAAGAGGAAAAAATAAATGTTTTAATTAATGTTAGTCCAACTATTAAAAAGAACATCTTTAGTAAGATGAATTCTGAACTTTATAAGGACATTATAAAAATTATTGGAGTTTATCTTGATAATGCTATTGAAGCTACAAAGGAATGTCAAAACAGACAAATAATTTTGGAAATGTATTTAAAAAAAAATAGGTTTTATTTCGTTTTATCTAATACGTATAACAATCAAATTAATATTAAAAAAATAAATGAGATTGGTTATTCGACTAAAGGGAAAGGGCGAGGATACGGTTTGGCAATAGTTAATAAGATTCTTAATAAATATAATTTTATAGAACAAAGTATTGATTTGATTGATAGTTATTTTGTTAGTCATTTAAGTATCAATTTAAAAAACATTTCTATTTAATTATAGAAATGTTTTTTAAATTAAATTTTATTTTTCAATAATACTAGCTGGTGCTTTAGCTTCATCAATAAATAACCATAAGCAACCAATACTAGCTGTCGTAGCTATTAAGCCTCCTAATAGAGCTAGAAGTTTTCCCACTTTTTCCCTCCTTATTCTAATTATTTTGTTTAAATATATTAAAATAAATTCAAACCATAATTAATTAATTGTTTTTAAATGATAAGTTAAGTAGTTTTGATAAGGTAGTTTAAATAATTTATAAGTTAGGGGTAAAATTAATAGTGATTCAGTTAATAAGGCCAATAATAAAACGTTAGCTAAAAAGATAGATGAGGTTAAAAAGGAAATAATAAGATAAAAAAGGCTTACTGTGATTGATAAATATTTAAAATTAGCTCTTTTTTGTTTGTTGATTAAAGGTCTTTTGTGAGTGTCAGCCGGAGCATATAAAATAATAGTTATCAAACAAAAAGAGGCTATAATTATTTTTATTAATAAAGGTATTTCAATAATGGTTGCTAAGAAGGGTAAAGTAATAAAAACAATTAATGATATGGTGGCACAAACGGAGCTTTTTGAAGCGTGCATTCCAAAAGCAAATAGTCTAATAAAGTTATAGCTTAATAAAAAAAGCAAACATTCTTTTATAATACCAATTATAAAAGCTATAATTAGGACTATTAATAATTTAGTAAGAGATAAGTAAAGGTTTTCCAAACCGTATATTATTTCTTTTAATTTAATATCATCAAGTAAAGGATTACTTTTCTTTATTAAGGTTCTTGAAAGATTTAAAAACCGTTTTTTCATTACTGAGGTATCCTTCCTAAAATCAGTATAACTAGTTAAATATTTTTAAAAGAAAGGTGAAGTTAAGATGAATGTTTTTGACTTCAAGAAGACTAACTAGTTAACTATTAATTAAAAAAGTTCTTTTCAAGATGTTTTTTAAGCTTGTCATGCCTTTAAGGTGTTAATTTTCTTTCCATTTGATATTATAAAAAAAGATAATAATAAAAATGGTTCTTTTTTTTATAATAGGGATATAATGTGTCGCATTTTAGTAGTTACATTTTGTTGAAAGGGGGTTTGGATTGGGGTATATTATAAATGTAAGTTGATACTAGAAGGTGAGGTGCAAGAGGTGATCGGTAGAGTAAAGTGGTTCAACAATGAAAAAGGATATGGATTTATTGATTATGTAGATGGTGAAGATATCTTTGTTCATTATAGTAATATTAAACAGGATGGCTTTAAAACTCTTACTGAGGGACAAATGGTACAATTTGATTTAATACGTACTGATAAAGGTCTTCAGGCGATAAATGTTGTAGGCGTTAATATAGCTACCGTGGTATAGGTAGTTTTTTTATAGTATGTAAAGTGTAAACTATTAAAGGTAGTTTTTTTTATGGTATTTAAAAATGAGTTGCAGATAATCTTAGCCTCATGTTATAATAAATTTAGGTGGGAAGTTGTTATGGGGAGAGCTATTAAGTTAGAGATTTTAGTTGCTAATGCTATAATTGAAATGGAAAAAGAAACAAAGCAAAGATTTATTTCTTATGAACAATTAAAATCTTATGAGAAGGCTATAGTATCTTTTTTAAATAGTAATAAAGCATCAAGCTTCTTGCTTAATAAAACTTATAATTTTAAACAATTAAAAGAATGTTATCCTTTTTTCAAAACTCATCAAGATAATTTAAAGAGAAGCTATCTTTTTTTAGGTAAAGATAAAACAATTAATGATTTAAAAACTGAATTTAGATTAACACTTGATTCTTCTTTAAGAGTTGCTTTTGTAGATTCTGATTCTATAAAAGCTCTTAAAACTGATGGAGTTAAAGCTTTTGAAATAGAAAAAAAGTATTTGCTTGATCAGTTACCAGATGATTTAAAGGTGATTGATAAAAAGGAAATAAGGCAAACTTATCTATCATTTGATCCTGAAATGAGCATCAGAAAAGAAGATGAAGAATATTTTTTAATAATAAAAGGGGAAGGATCTATTAAAAGAAGTAGACAATTAAAATCTTTATCTAGAGAACAATTTGAGTTATATTTTAATAATCGAATTACCAATTTAATTTATAAGACAAGATATTATATTTTAATTCATGAAGGTTTTTTAACTGCTACGATAGATGTTTATCATCGTCAATTAGAGGGTTTGAAAGTAGCTGAAGTTGAATTTGATAGTATAGAAATGGCTCATTCTTTTGTTCCTCCTAAATGGTTTAAGGAAGAGGTTACCTATGATGTTACTTTTAGAAATAGTTGTTTAGCTGATTATTGTACCCAGGAACAAATGCTTAATTTTGAGCTGGAAACAAAATAAAATCGATAGGTTTTATCGATATAAAAAAAGAATGGAGATAAAAAATGGAAATTAGTATTTATGGAGACAAGTTAAAAGTTATTAAATCAATTAAGGAATATATTAAAGAGAAAGTAAGTAAATTAAATAAGTATTTTAAAGATGATAGTCATATAAAGGCTCGAGTAGTAGCTAAAATTAAAGGGCATCGTCAAATTATTGAGGTTACTATTTTTACATCTAATTTTACTTTGCGGGCTGAAGAGGCTCATAGTAATTTATATGCAGCAGTTGATTTAGTAATAGATAAATTAGAAGGTCAAATTAGAAAAAATAAAACTAAAATTCAAAATAGGAAAGCAAAGGGCTTAAATAGTGACTTTCATTTTGATTATAACAATAAGCTTGAAGAGGAAGAGTTAAAGATTGTTAGACGCAAAAGAATCGAATTAAAACCAATGGATGAAGAAGAGGCTATTTTACAAATTGAAATGCTTGATCATGACTTTTTTATTTATAAAGATATTGATAGTAAGAAAGTATGTGTTCTTTATAGACGAAAAGATGGTCAGTACGGAGTTATTACAACAGTTTAATTAAAAAAAATAATAAGAATCAAATAAAAAGATAATTACTTTTAAAATAAAAGTAATTATAAGGAGATGAGGAAAATGAAGTTTTTTAGAAATTTATTTGATCATGAATATCGGGAATTAAAAAAATTTACGGTAATTGCTAATAAAATAGAGGCTTTAGATGAAGAAACAAAGAAGCTAACAAATGAACAATTACAAGCTAAAACTTTGGAGTTTAAACAACGATTAGCTGAAGGAGAAACTTTAGATGATCTTTTGGTTGAAGCTTTTGCCATAGTTAGAGAAGCTTCCTTTAGAATGATTGGCGAAAAACCCTTTTATGTACAATTATTAGGAGCAATTACTATTCATTATGGAAATTTAGCAGAAATGAAAACGGGTGAAGGGAAAACCTTAGTAGCAGTTATGCCGGCTTATTTAAATGCTTTAACGGGTAAGGGAGTACATATTGTAACTGTTAATGAATATTTAGCAAGTTTTCATGCTGAATGGATGGGTAAAATATATAATTTTCTTGGTTTAACAGTGGGAGTTAATTTAAGAAGTTTAACGCCTAAAGAAAAACAAGAAGCTTATCAATGTGATATTTTATATACTACTAATAATGAACTAGGCTTTGATTATTTAAGAGATAATATGGTTGTTAATAAAGATAATAGAGTTCAGCGGGGTTTAAACTTTGTTATTATAGATGAGGTTGACTCTATTTTAATTGACGAAGCTAGAACACCTTTAATTATTTCGGGTGGCTTTATGAAATCTATGAATTTATATAATAAAGCTGATATATTTGTTAAAAGTTTAAAAGAAAACGAAGATTATATTAAGGATGAAAAAATTGAAAGTGTTAGTTTAACTGATCTTGGAGCTAAGAAAGCAGAAAGTAATTTTCAAATTAATAATTTATATGATATTAAGAATGCTCCTTTAGTTCATCATCTTAATCAGGCTTTACGGGCTAATTATATTATGAGAAAAGATATTGAATATGTGGTTCAAGATGATCAAGTAGTTATTGTTGATAAATTTACAGGTCGTTTAATGCCGGGCAGGGCTTTTAGCGAAGGGTTACATCAAGCGATTGAAGCTAAAGAAAATGTTACTATCCAAGAAGAAACCCAAACTTTAGCGACTATTACTTTTCAAAATTTATTTAGAATGTATGCTAAATTATCAGGGATGACTGGAACTGCTAAAACTGAAGAGGAAGAATTTAGAAATATTTATAATATGTATGTTATTTCTATTCCTTCTAATAAACCGGTCATTAGAGAAGATTTACCCGATTTATTATATAGTGTTAAGGAAGGTAAGTTTGAAGCTATTATAAGTGAAATTGAAAAAAGACATCAATTAAAACAACCTATTTTGGTAGGAACTATCGCTATAGAAACTAGTGAATTAATTAGTGAAATGTTAAAGAAAAAGAAGATTCCTCACGAGGTATTAAATGCTAAAAATCATGCTCGTGAGGCAGATATAATAATTAAGGCGGGTGTAAAGGGAGCTGTTACGATTGCTACTAATATGGCTGGTCGAGGAACTGATATCAAATTAGGTGAAGGAGTTAAGGAATTAGGGGGCTTATGTGTTATTGGGACTGAAAGACACGAATCTAGAAGAATTGATAATCAATTAAGAGGACGTTCAGGAAGACAAGGGGATCCTGGAGTATCGCAATTCTTTATTTCTTTAGAAGACGAATTGATGGTTCGCTTTGGCTCAGATCGTTTTAAGGGGATGTTAAAATCATTAGGATTTGATGGTAAGCAAGCTATTCGTAGTAAAATGTTTAGTAATTCTGTTGAATCAGCCCAAAAGAGAGTTGAGGGTAATAATTTTGATATGCGTAAAGGATTATTAAAATATGATGATGTTATGAATAGTCAACGAGAAATAATTTATGAAAAAAGAAATTTTGTTTTAGATAGTGAATCAATTCATAATGATATTTTAAATCTATTTAAAGATTATGTAAAAGAGTTAGTAAACAGTCATTTAGTAGTTGAAGCTAAATTGACTAAAGAAGATAAATTAGAAATAATTGAAGCGGCCAATGAAAATTTACTTCGTCGAACTAAATTAGTTTTAAAAGATATTGATAAACAGGAAGTAGAAAGTATTGTTGATTATATATATCAAAAAGCTTTACTTGAATATGAAACTAAGATTAAAGATTTACCTAGTTATATTATTGATCAATTTGAAAAAGCTATTTATTTAAATGTTATTGATATGCATTGGATGGAACATATTAATACGATGGCGCATTTAAAAGAAGGTATTTATTTAAGAAGTTTTGCCCAAGAAGATCCCTTACAAGCTTATACAGTTGAAGGTTTTAATATGTTTGATGAGATGTTAAAAAGAACCACAAAACAAGCATCTATTTATTTGTTAAAATCAGAAATAAGACAAAACTTAGAAACTAAAGAAGTAGCTAAAATAAAAGGGACTAATAGTAGTGAAGGTAATGGCATTAAAAAACCTAAACAAATTAAGAAAATAGGTCGTAATGAATTATGTCCTTGTGGCAGTGGTAAAAAATATAAACGTTGTTGTGGAAA
>CAZBGR010000030.1:0-8237 GCA_964491535.1 uncultured Muribaculaceae bacterium | reverse complement strand
ATTTGCTTGTTTTTTATAAGAAATTAATTGCTAATTAATAATATCTATGTTAGAATGAGATTGTTAAAAATTAGTTAAATTTAAGAAGGAGTTAGAAAATGATCGATAAAATTACGAAAAGTCAATTAAAAATTGATTTACCCGAAATTAGAGTAGGTTATACAGTAAAAGTAGATATTAAAATTAAAGAAGAAAAAAGGGAACGTCTTCAATCATTTGAAGGAATTGTTATCTCTCGTAAAGGAAGAGGCGTTAGTGAAACATTTACAGTTAGGAAAAAAACTTCAGGAGCTGAAAAAACATTTCCTCTTCATTCCCCTCAAATAGCTAAGATAACCGTTATTAAAAAGGGAAAAGTTAGACGGGCTAAACTATATTTTTTAAGGGATCTTATTGGAGTATTTAAAACAAAAGAAAGGAATTAAAGCTCTAAGCTTTGGTGATCAGATGAAGACCTTAAGAACGATTCTTGAATATGGTTTAATTATTTTGCTAGTTATTTTGCTTAGAGTGTATATTATTACTCCAATTCAAGTAAATGGGGATTCAATGATGAATACTTTACATAGTAATGATATTATGTTACTTAATATTATTAGTTATAAAGTTAAAGATCTTAAACGATTTGATATAATAGTTTTTAAACATTATCAAGATCCTTTAATTAAAAGAGTCATAGGTTTGCCGGGTGAATTTATTGAGTTTAAAGATAATAAATTATATGTTGATGGAAAATATATTCCTCAACCTTTTTTAGATGAAAAGACAGGTAATTTTAGCCTGCTTGATTTTGGATATCAAGAAATACCACCTGCTAAATATTTTGTCTTAGGTGATAATAGAAACAATTCAACCGATAGTCGTTACATAGGTTTCATTGATAAAAAGGAGATTATGGGCAAAGCCAATTTAATAATCTTTCCTTTTAATCGTTTTGGAATAGTAAAATAAAGATTATTTGAGAATATGCTAATTGAAGAAAGTAGTGAAAAATATGAATGATAAAATCAATATTCATTGGTATCCAGGACATATGGCTAAAACCAAAAGATTAATTAAAGATAATTTAAAACTAATTGATATTGTTTATGAATTAATTGATGCTAGAATTCCTTTTTCATCTAAAATAAAAGATATTGATCAATATTTAAAAAACAAACCTCGTCTTTTAATTATGACTAAAGCTGATTTAGCAGATTACCAAGAAGTACTAAAATGGGAGAAACATTATCAACAATTAGGGTATAAAGTAATAATTGGTAATTTATTAGATAGTAAAAACATTAAGATAATTTTAAAAATAACTAATCAAATAATGAAGCCATGGTTAAAAGATAGATTGAAAAAAGGTTTTCAAAGAAGAGCCTTTAGGGCATTAGTAATTGGGATTCCTAATGTAGGTAAATCAACTTTAATTAATCTTTTAGTTGGTCAAAGAGCTACTAAAGTAGGTAATAAACCAGGGATTACTAAAATGCTTAATTGGATTAGAATTAATAAAGATTTAGAATTATTAGATAGTCCTGGTATCTTATGGCCTAAAATAGATAATCAAGAACAAGCTTTAAAATTAGCTTCTTTTATGGCCATTAAAGAAGAGTTATTACCACTTAGAGATGTTAGTGATTATATTTTAAAAAAAATGCTTGATCTTTATCCTTTATCTTTTAAAAAAAGATATCAGTTAATTAATTCTGATTTGAGAGATTTAAATCCTATCTATAAAAAAATAGGTCTTAAAAGGGGTTGTTTAATTAAAGATGGGGCAATTGATTACTATAAAGTATCAAGTTTAATTATTAAGGATTTAAATGAAGGTAAATTAGGAAAGGTTGTTTTTGATCGTCATTAAGTTCTTAAAAGTTATAAAATATGCATTTTAGCATATTAAATAATAAGTAGTTTAAAGAGTTTTAAAATAAGAGGAGGCTATATGTCTAAGCAAGTATTTTTAAAAGAATTAACTAAGTTATTAAAATTATTAACTAAAGAAGAAAGGCAAAAGATTATTAATAAGTATGAGGTGGAGATTGAAGAAAAATTAAAAAAGGATAAGAATGAAGCGAAAGTAATTAAGGCCTATGGAGATCTTAATCTTTTAGCAACTAATATTTTAAAAGAGTATAAAATAGATTCTAAATATATTAACGAATCTAAAAAATCAGGTGTTAGTGAAAATAATAATTTATCTTTGTTTGATAATTTAATTTTTACAATTAAAAGAATTTCTTCTTTAATAGATGAACAAATTTTAAGGCGAGCAGTTGAAATAGGTTTATATTGTTTGGTTTTCTTGTTTTTATTGATGATTCTTAAAATTCCCTTTTTAATTTTTGAAGGCTTAAGTTTATTTATGCTTTCTCTTTTTAAATCATTTATTCCGAAGCTCTTTATTCTTACTTTTAAATTATTGTTAAATTTTATTTATTTTATCTTAGTTATTTATTTTCTTATTCTTATTTTTAGAAAAATAAATTTATCTAAAGTTAAAGAAAAATCTTTTAAAGAAAAAGTTGTTAAAGATAACCTTAAAGGAAAAGCTGAACCATTAAAACCTCCTCTGGAGATATTAACCATTATTTTTCAAGTGTTTATTGTTATGATAACTTTACCTTTAATCTTTATTTTAATATGTTTAATTATTGCCTTAGGTGTTTTTATTAGTTTATTAATTAAAGGACTTATGTTGCCTTCTATTCTTATTTTAATTATAGCTTTAATTCTTATTTTGGGTAGTCTTTTAAGTATGATTTATTATTTAACTTTTAAAAAAATAGGATCTAACAAATGAAAAAGTATATTTTTGTTTTAGGAATAGGTTTTTTATTATTTATTATTAGTATTTCTTTGTTAATAATTGATAGTAATCATTATCAATATTATAATCACTTAACAATTACTAATTATCATCTTCAAACGATTACTTTAGAATCTAAGCTCCATCATTCTTTTAGAATAAAAGAAGATTCTTTGGTTTCTATATTAATTAAGGAAAGTGATACGATATCTAAAGGTAATCTAGTTATAAAAGGATTATATTATGATCAATTTGTTAATTTAGAATTAGAAATAAAAGAAGGTTTTTATTATCAAGAATTAATTATTAATTTGGATTCAAACATTAATTATGACTTGTATAGAAGATTAGTTAATGATGGCTTACATCATTTAAGAGCTAAAAAGATATATAATTATAGTTTGTTATTTAAACCTGTAATTAAAATCTATATAAATAAAGAAGATCGTCATCTTATTAAATTAGAGAGTTAATAATATTAATTATAAAATAAAACGCCTTTAAAAAGACGTTTTATTTTAATTATAATTACCAACAACAATACCAATATGGTGCTCCCCACCACATTGGTCTTGGCCTAGCAATAGCGGCACCTGCTAATCCACCTAGTAAGAAAGGGGCTAAAAAACCACCGCCTAAGAATCTTTCACTAGCCATTTGTCTATTAGCTGAAGGATTAATGATAGGGGATGTTGGTAAAAAGGTTTGCCTTGGATAGTAATGATAAAAGTTATTCATTTTAATCTCCTCTCTTAAATAAGGTATGAGTAAAGTGGCTTAATGAATAGGTATTTAACTATCTTAATTATAATAATTGTTGGTCATTAATTATTTTTTTGTTATAATCTAAATAGTTAAAGAAGGGAAGCAAATGGAAGATTTATATCAATTTGAAAGAGAGTTATATAAAAAGGGTTTAAATTACATTGGTGGGGTAGATGAGGTAGGTCGTGGTCCTTTAGTTGGACCGGTTATTAGTGCTTGTGTTATTTTACCTAAAGGTTTTAAACTAGATGGGTTAACTGATTCTAAAAAATTATCATCCAAGAAACGAAATCTTTTTTATGATATTATTATGGAACAAGCTTTAGCGGTAGGGATAGGAGAGGTGAGTGCCAAAAGGATTGATCAAATTAATATTTATCAAGCTTCTAAAGAAGCGATGATGAAAGCTATAAAAAGGGTCTTAAAAACTCATCAACTTGATTATTTATTAATTGATGCCATGAAACTGGATATAGATATTCCTCATCAATCTATTATTAAAGGAGATAGTAAAAGTATTAGTATTGCGGCCGCTTCAGTAATCGCTAAAGTAACTAGAGATAGAATAATGGATGATTTAGATGTTATTTATCCTCTTTATGGTTTTAAAAATCATAAAGGCTATCCCACTAAATTTCATTTGGCATCTCTAAAAAAGTATGGTATATTTAATGAATATCGATGTAGTTATAAACCAGTTAAACATTTTTTAGAGGAAAATAATTAAAAATCATGAATATATTAATAAGTATCTATTTAAGAAAGGAATAAATTATGATTAAAAAATTAGTTATTGTTGAATCACCTAGTAAAATTAAAACGATCACTAAATATTTAAATAATAATTATAAAGTAGTGGCTAGTATGGGACATATTAGAGATTTAGCTACCTCAGGTAAATATGGTTTAGGAGTTGATCTTGAAGATAATTTTAAGCCTACTTATGAGCCGATTAAAGGTAAAAAAAAGGTTATTAAAGACTTAAAAGCTTTAGCGAATAAAAGTGATCAAGTCTTTTTAGCTACCGATCCAGATAGAGAAGGAGAAGCTATTAGCTGGCATTTAAAAGAGGCTCTAGGTTTAAAAGACAAAGAATATCAACGGGTTATTTTTAATGAAATAACTAAAGAAGTAGTAAAAGAAGCCTTTAAACATCCTCGGCAAATAAATAATGATTTAGTTCATTCTCAAGAAGCAAGAAGAATTTTAGATAGGATTATTGGGTTTAGATTAAGTAAATTAATGCAAGCTAAAACAGGAGGTAAAAGTGCAGGACGGGTTCAAAGTGTAGCGTTAAAGTTAATAGTTGATCGTGAAAGAGAAATAACTGATTTTAAAGCTGAAGAATATTGGACCATTAAAGCTTTATTTAATGATTTTGAAGCTTTATTAACTAAATATAATAATAAAAAAGTAACTATTAAGGATGAAAAAGAAGCTAATGATATTTTAGCTAAATTATCAAATGCTTTTAAAATTGAAAAAATAGTTAAGAAAACAAAGAAGAAACAACCTAAGTTTCCTTTTATAACTAGTACTTTACAACAAGAAGCTAGTCATAAATTAAACTTTAGTGCTAAAAAAACAATGATGATTGCTCAAAAGTTATATGAAGGGATTGATTTAGATAAAGAAACAACTGGTTTGATTACTTATATGAGAACTGATTCAACGAGACTTAGTCATGAATTTATAAAGGATTGTTTTACTTATCTTGAGACTAATTATGGTTCTAATTATTTAGGGATTATTAAAAAAGCTAACCAAAAAGAAAACATTCAAGATGCTCATGAAGCAATTAGGCCAACTAATATTAAATATCATCCTGATTTAATTAAAGATTATCTTAATCCTGATCAATTTAAATTATATAAAATGATTTATTTTAGAGCTTTAGCATCATTAATGAAAGAAGCTTCTTTTAATCAAACGACGGTTACGTTAGATAATAATAATTATCAATTTGTAGCGAGTGGTCAAACTTTACTTTTTGATGGTTATTTAAAAGTTTATGCTGAATATGAACAAAGTGAAGAAAAAACTTTACCACCCCTTGATACCTATAAATCTAAAGTATTAGCTGTTAATGAAATAAAAAAAGAGCAACACTTTACCAAGCCACCAGCTAGATATAGTGAGGCTAAATTAATTAAAGAATTAGAAGAATTAGGAATTGGAAGGCCATCTACTTATAGTAAGATTGTTGACGTTATTAATGAACGTAATTATGTTAAAGTAATTGATAAAAGGTTTCAGCCTACTGAAATAGGGATTGAAACAACTGATAAATTACAACTCTTTTTTAGTGAGTTAATTAATGTTAATTATACAGCCGCCATGGAAAAATCATTAGATGAAATTGCTCTTGGGAATCAAGATCATCATTTATTATTAATTTCATTTTATCAACAATTTGAACCACTTGTTCAACAAGCTTTCGCGGAAATGGAAAAAAAACCTCCTCTTTTAACCGGGGAAACTTGTCCTGAATGTCAGAGTCCTTTAGTAATTAAAAATGGTAAATTTGGTTTATTTACAGCTTGTAGTAATTATCCTAAGTGTAAATATATAAAAAAAGAAATAAAGGAAAAGAAAGTAGTTGCTAAATGTCCAAAATGTCAGGGTGAAATTATTGAAAAGAAAACAAGACGAGGAAGAATATTTTATGGATGTGCTAATTATCCTAAATGTGATTATGCTCTTTGGGATCGTCCCATAGATGAATTATGTCCTAAATGTCATAACATGTTAGTTTTAAAGAAAGATATTATTAAATGTTCAGTTTGTGATTATCAAAAAGATCCATCATAAGTCATTTTTAAATGTCTAATAATGTAAACTTTTGTTAAAAAATAAAGAAAATGCTTAAAAAGGCTTGCCAAAGATTATCTTTAATGCTATCATGAAGTCGAGAAAGCAACTTGACTATGTTGTACAATCGAAGTTTCTATTGTACATTAATAACTAACATTATTAATAATGATAGTTAAAAGTAGTCAAAACCGCCTTCTCTTTTTTTTTGTATAGAAAGGTAGAGTTTAATGAACCCTAAAGGAATTTATAGTTTATATTTTAAAGCTCTTAGTGAGTTAAAAGAAGTGACGGAGTATAAAAATACCACCTTAGATACTATTATGCAATTTACTACTCAATTTAAAAATAAAAAAGCTTTACTTAAGTATTTAAAAACTTCCTTTAACATTAATTATAATACTGATTTTGATGTTTTTATTTCTTACCGTAAACATACTAAAAGAACTTTTCTTTATAAAGAAGATAAAGCTCTTTTAAATGAAGAAGCTAGAAAATATTTATCGTATTTAACTCGTTATAATTTTTTATATAATAAAGATTTTAGATTGTTACTTAGTAAGCGTTTAGCTACTAGAAGATATTATCAAACAGAAATAAATGTTCTTAATCATGAAGTGAAAAACTTACCTCTTCATACTGAAAACTTAGATCTTTATTCAGATCTTTTAATAAAAAAAATATTTGGTGATTATCATTTAACTTTTTCAATTATTGACCTTTATCATTTTGTTAATTATTATCAACAACAAAAACCTTTATTTGATTTTTCAGAAGCTGAATATAGAGAAATTTATCAACACCCAAACTTTTTATCATCTCAAAAAGAAGAACAATTAGGACTTTTTAAAGAATATATTGAAGAAACCAATCAAAAGAACCCTCGTATTAGATAAGGGAAGTGATAGTATAAAAAGACATTTAAAGCTTTTTTTAGATTATTTAAAATATCAACGCTCTTATGCTAATCATACTATTAATAATTATGAAAAGGATATTCTTTCTTTTTATCAGTTTTTAAAAACTAATAAGCTTAATTATCTAAAGATAACTTATCCGCATTTAAGGAAATATATTACTAACCTTACTAATCAGCATTATGCTAGAGCAACTATTTCTAGAAGATTAAGTGCTCTTCGTCGTTTTTATCAATATTTAGTAGCGGAAAAGATTATTGCTTATAATGTATTTAAACTCGTTGCTTTTCCTAAAAAGGACCATAAACTACCAATGTTTTTATATCATCATCAAATAGAGAGTTTATTTAAAGTTAATGATTTAAAAACCCCTTTAGGGCAAAGAAATCAATTAATTTTAGAAATTCTTTATGGAACTGGGATTAGAGTTTCAGAATTAATTAATATAAAACTAAGTGATATTGATTTTAATAAAAAGGTTATCCTTATTTTAGGCAAAGGCAATAAACAAAGAAGAGTTGTTTATGGAGATTATTGTCATGAAATATTAAATTTATATTTAAATGATGGCTATTTAAATTTATCAAAAACAAAAGAAGAATATTTAATTTTAAATAAAAACGGTTTTAAGATAAGTACTAGAGCAATTAATTATATAATTGATAATTTAATTAAGATATCTTCTTTAAAAGCTAAATTATCACCACATATCTTAAGACATACTTTTGCAACCCATATGTTAGAAAACGGGGCTGATTTATTAACTATTAAAGAATTATTAGGGCATGCTAGTTTATCATCAACAGCTATTTATACCCATGTTTCTAATGAACATTTAAGAAAAGTATATTTACAAGCTCATCCTCGGGCTAGAGAGAAAAACTAAAAATGGTTTAGTTTTTTTTGTTAAAAAGAAGTAATTGTTTAAAAAATATTAATAATAGTCG
>CAZBGR010000029.1:0-8612 GCA_964491535.1 uncultured Muribaculaceae bacterium | reverse complement strand
GATAAACTCAACCTTAAAATTAAAAACAGTATTTATTTTATAATACCGTTTTTAATTTTAAATGATTATTAACTTTTTTAATTAAATATAATAAAATTATTTCTTTTTTGTATTATTTAAATCTTTTGTTTCTTTAAACAATTCTCCAGTGGCAGTCACTAAAGAAGCCATTTTTTGTAAATCAGAGGGAATAATAATTTTAGTTGCTTGCCCATCAGCTACTTTCATAAAGGTTTCATAACTTTTTAAAGTTAAAACTGCTTGATCAGCTTTAGCATCTTTTAATAATTTTAACCCTGTAGCATTAGCTTCTTGAATTTTAATAATAGCTTTCGCTTTACCTTCAGCTTCTCTTATTTGAGCTTCTCTTCTTGCTTCCGCTACTAAAATAGCACTTTCCTTTTCTCCTTCAGCTCTTAAAATAGCTGCCTTTTTATCCCCTTCTGCTTTTAAAATAACTTCTCTTCTCTCTCTTTCAGCTCTCATTTGTTTTTCCATTGCTTCTTGAATATCAACTGGGGGAATAATGTTTTTTAATTCAACGCGATTGATTTTAATCCCCCATGGATCAGTCGCTTCATCTAAAATAATACACATTTTATTATTAATAATATCCCTTGAAGTTAAAGTTTCATCTAACTCTAAATCCCCTACTATATTACGAAGAGTAGTGGCTGTTAAATTTTCAATAGCATTAATAGGATCTTCTACTCCATAAGTATATAATTTAGGGTCAGTAATTTGAAAATAAACAACCGTATCTATTTGCATAATTACATTATCTTTAGTTATAACTGGTTGTGGGGGGAAATCATGAACCATTTCTTTTAAACTAACTATTCCGGAAATCCTTTCAATAAACGGAATTTTAAGATGTAAACCAGTAGACCACGATTCTTTATAACTACCTAACCTCTCAATCACAAATGATTTCGCTTGGGGCACAATTTTAATGTTACCAATAACAATTAAAACTAATATAATAATTAAGATAATTAAACCTTCCGCCATAATTATTTCTCCTCCTTCTTTTTGACGATTAATTTAACGCCTTCAATCCCTAAAATTTTAACCCTTTCCCCTTCCTTTATTAATTCTTCAGCTTTAGCTGTCCATTCTTTGCCATTTACTTTAACTCGCCCAAATTCATTAATATCTATTTGTTTAATAACTAAAGCTGTTTTTCCAATTGCAGCATCTAAATTAGTTTTTTCCGGAATAATCTTAAGCCATTTTTTTACTAATGGTCTAGTTAAAATTAATGATAATAATGTTATTAAAGCAAAAAAAGTTACCTGAAGACTAATATTATTAGTAAAATAACTAATAATAAAAGCTCCTAAAGCTCCAATAGCAAACCAAATAGTAATTAAATTAAAAGTTAAAGCTTCAATAATTAAAAAAGTAACAATTAATAATATCCAAACCAATTCCATTTTACTTCTCCTTAACTAATTATATTATACTAAATTAAAAATTATTTTTCAAATACTAACCAATATAATAAAGAACAATTATTATTTGTTTTTTACTAATTCAATAGATTTTTTAACTAATATATCCATAGCATCAATTATTTTAACAGAATCAATATTAAATTTCATTAAAGACAATTCTGTACATCCTAATATTATAAAATCACATTCTTTTAACATCTTTATAATAATTTGTTCAATTTTAGGATAATACAAATTCTTTGTTTGTTTTAATTTATAAATTGAATCCATTATTATATTTTGATCAATTTCATTTGGTTTAATTATTTTAATTTTAAATTGAGAAGCATATTTGTTATAAATATCAAATTTTAAAGTTCCAGTAGTCCCCAAAAGGCCAACCTTAACCGAACCGTAATTATTAAAAATATATTGTAAGGTTTCAAAGGGCATATTAATTATGTTTAGCTTCGTTCTTTTTTGTAATTCTTCAATATAATAATAACTTGTATTACAAGTAATAGCAATATAAGATACCCCAATGTTTTCTAACAATTCAATGTCTTTTATTAATTTCAAAAACAAATCTTTATTATTATTTAAAATAGAACGAGTCCGATCGGGCATTGAAGCGTGATTTAAAATTATTAAATCAAGATGTTCTTGATCACAATTTGCTTTTGTTTTATCAACTATGCGCTTAAAAAACTCTACGGTAGCCATAGAACCCATGCCACCAATTATTCCTAATTTATAATTCATTTGCATACCTTTTTCTTTATTTTATTTATTAAAAACTTAAACATTGGTAAAGGATCTTTAATGCTCCAAATAGCCATAACTTTTTTCCCTTTAAGGGATTTTAAAATATCCTTAAACTTTAACTGTTTAGTTTTAAGATAAGCTCTAATAGCAAAAAAGTCTTCATATAAATACCAAAACGCTATATTAGTTGTTTTCTTTATATATTTTTTTGATAAAGGTTTCCCTATTAAATCACAATAATAAATATAAGGAATATTTAAACCAACCTTTTCCATCATTTGATTAAAATTTGTAATCCTAGCATTTATTTCAATCAAATAAAACTTATTTGTACCTTCTTCCTTTTTAAATTCAATCTCAGCAAAACCTTTATATCCTATCTCTTCTAAAAACTTAGAACCTATTTTAACTATTTTAGGAATATATTTTTGTTTAATGTACACACTTGCCCCAAAATTGATAGGCCATTGTCTTTCTTTTTGAGCAGTTAAATAATAAACCACCTTAGATTTTTTATTTAAATATGCATCAAAAGTATACATATGATTATCAAAACCCTTTATTATTTTTTGAATAATAACTTCAATATTATAGTTCGTAACTTTTTTTAAGGATTTTTTAAGCTCCTTTTCGTTATGAACTACAAAAACCTTTTGCCTAAAAATTTCAACAAAAGATGGCGAATCAATTGGTTTTACAATACAAGGATAACCCAATTCATTTTTAACTTTATTATAAATATTATCTTCAGTTAAGCTTATAGTTGGAGGGACTAAAACCTTATGTTTAGTAGCTAATTTTAACAAAGTATCTTTATTAATTAGCTTTGTATACAAACCTTGTTTAATTTCAGGTAATAAATAATATTTTTTTAATTCTTTTAAATATTTATCAATAAATTCTACATAATGATCATGACAAGGGATTAAAACTGGCTTTAAAACTTGTTTTTTACCATATTCAATTAACTCTTTTAATAAATTTTTTCCCTCATTTTTAAAATCAGATACTATTAATTTTTCATTTATATACCTTGATTTTAACCCATAACCCAATAAATCATAATCACAGGCAACTGTATAAATATTTTTTTTAGCTAAACATCTTAAAACACTTAATCCGATATAATAATTAACTCCTAAAACAATTGCTTTATTTTTCATACGACACTCCATCTATAATTAATGGGATAAAAGATTTATAAATAATAATTTTATTTAATAACCATTTAATCGAGCCCAATCTTTATCTACCATTATTTTACTAGATTTTTAAGAAAAAGTCTATCTAAACAATCTTTAAATAATATAAATTTTAATTTGAAATAAATGTTTTATTTAAAGCTTCTTAAACAAGCCATAACTATTTAAACTATATTTAATATCTTTATACTGTTTTAAAAAATTATAAAGAGCTTCATTAGATGTATTTATTTTAATCATTCTTATTGGAATTTCACCAGTTAAATATTTTTCTATTTCACCATCTAAATGATGCCTTTGTAATTCATTTAGATAAGTAATATAAAAATTATCACTTATTTCCTTTAAGTTATTACTATTAAATGATATTTTGGCTACTTCATTTAAAGTATCTTTGAATAATGGATTAAGATAAGGATATATTTCAAAAATATGATATTGATAATTATGATTATCAAAAAATTGAAATAAAGAAACTATATTTTGAGAATTAAGATGATGTTCATCAAAAAGCAAATAAAAATAATTAAAATGAAGTGGTTTATTAATCATCTCCTTTAAATCATTTTCAAGATATCGAATAACTTTATCTTCTAAAATATTAGAAACTTGTTCATCGACTTGTTTTTGGGGATTTAGATTAAATAAACTAATTATTAGTAAACTAACAGAAAAACAAATAAAAATAATAAAGTTTTTTTTCATATTATCACCTATTATTTTTATTTTGACACAAAATGATTATTTTAATCCTTTTTTATCTATTTTAGTAGAATTAGACCTTTAACATTATTAATTTAGATTTTATTTTACAATTAGAAGTTTTTTAGGTAAAATAGAGATAACAGTTTTTTAGAGGAGTTAATATGGATTTAAAAAAAGAAAGAAGCTTATTTGAAAAAAAGAAAGTAATTTATGAAAGCTGTAAGCTTGTTTTTTTAGGCCTTAAAAATCAAGATGTTTATAATCCGTCGATTCCTTTTAAATGGCATGAAAAAGAATATCTTTATGGGCGAATTGAAAAACGTAATGAATGGGCTAAATCATTAGTAGGTTTATTTGAAAAGATTAATCATGATAAGTGGTGTTTAACTTCAAATAATCTTCTTTATCAGTTAGAGGATCCTTTTATTACGATAATCAATAATGAGCTTATTTTAGGTGGCGTTCATGTTCAATATAAACAAAATAAAATAGATAAATTTTATACTTATTTTTATCGAGGTGAAAATCCTCAAAATTTAGTTTACTTTACTACAGGACCAGCAAATATGAAAGATATTAGATTAGTAGCTTTAGCGAATAATAAAATTGGAGTTTTTTCTCGTCCTAAAAATGACCTTATTAAAAAATTATACAATTGTGATTCAGCAATAGGTTTTACAACTATTAATAATTTAAACGAACTTAATGATAAAGTTCTTGAACAAGCTAAATATATTCCGGGAATTTTTAAAAAGGGGGAATGGGGAGGTTGCAATCAGGTATATTTATTAGAAAGTGGATTACTTGGTATTATTGGCCATAAATGTTATCGTGAAAATGGTTTAGCTACTTATATTAATACAGCTTTTGTTTTTGATCCTATTAAACATAAAATTCTTAATCAAAAGATTATTGGGACTCGTGGGTGTTATCCGATAGGACCTGCTAAAAAACCTTACTTAACAGATTGTGCTTTTGCTAGTGGAATTGTTGTTAACGATAAAAAGGTTAATTTATATAGTGGTTTAAATGATTGTGAAGTGGGAAGAATTTTAATTGATAATCCTTTTTTAAAATATGGTAATGTTGTAGAAAAACAAAAAGAACTAATTATAAAAAAATAGTTCTTTTTGATTTTAATAAGATTCATAAAAAGTTCTATAGTCTTCTAATAAATTAATGTTCTTTTGCTTTTAAGTTTTTTTAGATGTTCTTTATAACTGTTATCAAATTCTACAATTCCATAATCATGAACATTTTCAATATAAGTGCCATTTAAATCAACATGGGTTTCCCATTCGCTTGGTTCACATGCAACTTTCATTGAGATATATTTATTTATTCTTGAGCCTATTAATCCATTAATTACTTGTTGTGATTTTAAACAAATAGGAGTTTGTTGATCAATAACTAATCCAATAAAAGACTTATGACCTAGCATTTCCTTATAATAACGAATAAACAAGTTTAAATCAATAAAGGTAATTGGCAATTGACCAATAATATCACTACTAATCTTTCCACTACTATTATATTTTTGATATACCTCTTTATAAACATTTTGTATTTTTCTTAACATATCTCTTAATTCTTGTAATGTAACAACCTTTAAATCATTATCTTTTAAATATAAACTATTCATTCCTTCTAAAAGCTTGATTGCTCTTTTTGATAAATCTTTAACATCAACTTGTTTTAGTGTAATATCAATTATACTTGTAATAATAGAGAAATTAAAGTATTCCCGACTTAAAGTTAATAGCATAATCTTATCTAATTTTAAAGAAGAGATTATTTTAGGTAAACTTATATTATTTAAATAGATACTAACAGGGTTATTGCTATCTAAAGCAACAGGATAATTATCTACCATTTTTTTTAAAAATTGTTTTCTATCTTCACCATTATATCCATAAATAAATTGATGTCTACAGTGATTCATTATATCGTAATCTAAATGTTTAGAGAAATCCATCATATATCCCACCTTTCATAAAAATAGTTTTAATTAATTAAATTGATAAGGGGCAGTAATAATTTATCATCCTAGTTGTAATATTCTTTTTAAGATATTGCAAATACTAAAATAGTTTGCCGTTTTGCTTCTATAAATAAGTTACAAAACTACTTTTTTTTCCAAAAGGCACTTCTAAAAGTATACTTGAAAAATGAAAAAGGCCGTTTATAGCCTATAATTGTTATTCAATTTTTAAATCTTTAAAATTACTTAATAACATTTTTAATGTGACTGATTACTTCTATATTTTGAATAGGATTACCAGATACATTTAAACTATCAAACGATTGAAAAGATGATAAGGGACTAATATCAGTAATGTTATTATTATTCAAATATAATTCTTTTAATGATTTAATATTTTTTAATGCTTTAATATCACTTATTCCATTTTCATATAAAGACAAATATTTTAATTTCGTTAAATTTGAAAGTGGACTAACATTCATTACCTTATTATATGTTAAATCTATCTCTTCAATATTAGTTAAATTACTTAATAATGTTATATCTGCTATCTTATTAGAATTAAATGAAACAGATTTTAAGGTGGTTAAATTCTGAATACCTTTTAAATCAGTTATTTCATTAGCACCTAAATCTAAGTATAATAACGTATTATATCCTTCTAAAAAGGTTAAATCATTAATTTTGTTTTGACTTATCGAAAGGTTAAATATTTTATCTTTATTAGGAATTGTCTTAAAGTCTATTTTTGGTTGTAAATAAACATGGATTCTTATTACATTAGGAAAATTACTTAAGTCTTCAAGCGACTTCATTGTCCCATACTCTGTATATTTTACTCCCTTATGTTCAAACGTATCAAAACCAAATAAAATGATGCTTTCAAAATCATTATTAGGAGTAGAGAAAGACATAAGGCGATCAGCGGCAATTAAAACGCCTGTATATTTTTCTAAATCCGATGGGTATATTTTATCTTTATCAAGCGTTTTTAAAACCATTCGTTCAAATACCGGATCTTTAAACGTAATTGGGTCTTCCTTTTTATTAGTTTTATTTCCACAGCCTTTTAGAAAGAAAATTAAAATTATAATTAAGGCAATAATTATTAAGATGAGTTTTAATAAATTTTTTTATTTTTCATAGGTTCTCCTTTTCATTTTTGTTATTTTCATATCAGCAGTTTTTACGGTCTTAAATTCGTATTTTGGATGTTCAAGCCCTACTCCTGAAAACATTCCCACGAATTCTTTTGTAGCTTTTATTGTCCATATCGCATCTTTAAAGGGACCATTTTTTTCTTTGAATGTAGCACCAATGTATGGTTTAGCCTTTAAATCACCAGGGAAATAATGCTCTTTAAAAATTTTAGAAATTTCTTTTTTTCGCTCTTCTAGGATGGTTGATGGACCACGATGTTTGATTTCAGCATAGTTTTCAAATGCTGGATCATTTATTTTTGATGAATACCCCATTAGTTTAATATTATTTTCTTTTGCTATTAGTACCTCCTAATAATCAATACTAAATTTTATGTATTTATACTTAAATAATACAAAAATAAAAAAAATAAGTCAATAACTAATGAATAGTTTTATACTTATATTTTTTTTATTTTCCTACAGAAATATATCTTATCTTGTTACCAACAGAGGTTATTTTTATATATATATCTAATAATCAAACTCCATTTCAATAAATTGCCTGTTATCTAAATTTTATACTTGTAATACATTTGATTCTTACTTGTTGGTTTATCAGGTATAGTCATTTTTACTAATCCTTCATTTAAAGCTGGATTTAAATAATTTGCTCTAAACGTTTCTTTTGATTTTATATTTATTTTTTTCATAATTTGATTTGCAGTCATTGGAGTATTACTATCCATTACATCTAATAATTTAATTAAATAAACATTATTTTGAGTCAATGCTTGTGATGTTGAACTAATTATTTCATCTAAAACTTCATCAAACATTTTTAACATAAATTCATTTGAATTTCCATTATTGTGACAATTTGCTATTGCCTTATAATATTTTCTTTGACATTTCTTTATTTGATTTTCTATTGGTAAATATTCAAATACATCTTTATAATTTGATAATATAATAGTCTGCCATAATCTTGCCATTCTTCCATTACCATCACTAAATGGATGAATGAAAACAAATTCATAGTGAAATATTGAAGATAATATTAATGGGTTAATATTGGCTTTTTCTTTTTTCATAAAATCAAATAATTCTTCCATTAATCCTGGTACTCTATCTTGTGGTGGTGCCATGAAAATACATTTATCTCCATCAAATACACCTTCAGCAGAAGATCTAAAAATACCAGATTCATCTAAAGTTAAATATGTCATTACACCATGAACTTTTAATATATCTTTTGTTAAATATGGATTTACTTCTTTTATCATTTCATAAGCTTTATATACATTTTTAACTTCTTGAATTTCTTTTTGTGGTCCTAAAACCATTTTACCATTTATAATATCTTTAACTTGATTTAATG
>CAZBGR010000028.1:0-8710 GCA_964491535.1 uncultured Muribaculaceae bacterium | reverse complement strand
AAAATCATTATAATAGTAATTAGCACTTGTATAAAGTTAGTGCTATAATGATGAAAGTTTTAAGAGGAGGAGAAGTTATATGGCTAAAAAACAATTTAAAGCTGAATCAAAAAAATTATTAGAAATGATGATTAATTCAGTTTATACTCATCAAGAAATCTTTTTAAGGGAGTTAATATCTAATGCTAGTGATGCTTTAGATAAGCGTCATTATTTATTGCTTACCGATAAGAAGAAAAAGGATAGTAAAGGGGATTTATCAGTTAGAATTATAAAAGATAAAGATAATCGTACTTTAACAGTTTCTGATACTGGGATTGGGATGAATAAAGGGGATTTAGAAGAAAATTTAGGTATTATTGCTAAAAGTGGTTCATTAACTTTTAAATTGGAAAATAAGATTAAAGATCCAAATGAAATTATTGGTAAATTTGGAGTAGGTTTTTATTCAGCTTTTATGGTTGCTAACAAGGTAACTGTGATTACTAAAAAGGAAGGTGAAGCTAAAGCTTATCTTTGGGAATCTAGTGGAATTGATGGTTATACTATTAAGGAAACAACCAAAGGTAAGGTTGGAACTGATATAGTTTTAACTCTTAAAGAAAATGATGATGATCATAAGTTTGATGAATTTTTAGAAGAATATCATTTGAGATGGTTAATTAAAAAATATTCTAATTTTATTAAATATCCAATTATTATGCAGGTGACTAAATCTAAACCTAAAAAAGGAAAAAAGGAAGAATTTGAAGAATATCAAGAAGATGAAACAATAAATAGTATGATTCCTATTTGGCGTAAAAAGAAAAAGGAATTAAAAGATGAAGATTATGAAAACTTTTACACTGAACAACATTTTGGTTATGATAAACCATTAAAAGTAATTCATACTAGTGTTGAAGGAGTAGTTAATTATGATGCTCTTTTATATATTCCTACGGAATTACCATTTGATTTTTATACTAAAGAGTTTCAAAAAGGTTTAGCTTTATATGCTAATAATGTTTTAATAACTGAAAAGTGCTCTGATTTATTACCTGATTATTTTGGTTTTATTAAAGGGTTAGTTGATTCTCCAGATGTATCACTTAATATTTCAAGAGAAATGTTACAGCATGATCGTCAATTACAATTTATTGCTAAAAAAATTAAAGAAAAAATAAAAAAGGAATTATTAGAGTTATTAAAAAATGAACGTGATAAATATGAAACGTTTTTTAAAAACTTTGGTCGAACTATTAAATATGGAGTTTATAGTGAATGGGGTGCTCAAAAGGACTTTTTAAAAGACTTATTAATTTTTTATTCATCAAAGGAAAAGAAAATGGTTACTTTAGCTGAATATGTTGCTAAAATGGCTAAAGATCAAAAATATATTTATTATGCGACTGGAGATAATCTTGAACTAATTGATAAGTTACCTCAAGCTGAATTTGCTAAAGAAAAAAATTATGAAATTTTATATTTAACTGATGAAATTGATGAGTTTGCGATTAAAATTTTATCTAATTATCAAGATAAAGAATTTAAATCAGTTTCTGGTGGGGAAGATATTGAACCAGCTAAAGATAAAAAGGAAGATCAATATAAAAAGTTATTTACTTTTATGAAGGAAGTTTTAAAAGATAAAGTAAAAGATATTAAAGTTTCTAGTCGTCTTCGTTCACATCCGGTTTGTATTACTAATGAAGGAGCTGTATCAATTGAAATGGAGAAGGTTTTAAAGGCCATGCCTAATGCCGAATCAGTTAAAGTTGATCGTCTTTTAGAAATTAATACTAATCATGATATATTTAAGATGATGGAAAAAGCTTTTACTAAAGATAAAGATAAGGTAAAGGTACTTACTAAAATATTATATAACCAAGCTTTATTAATTGAAGGTTTAGCAATTGAAGATCCAGTTGAATATGCTAATGATGTTTATAATTTATTAAAATAATAATTATAAATAACATATAATATTAGAAGAGGTTTAAGATGACTGATATTGATGAATATGATAAGATGACGGTTAAAACGATTACAGTAGGAACTTATGCGACTAATTGTTATTTGTTAATTTGTAAACATACTAAAAAAGCTATTATAATTGATCCTGGTTTTGATCATCTTAAAATTATTGATGAAATAACTAATTTAAAAATAGATCCTCAATTAATTATTTTAACTCATGGTCATGGTGATCATATTGGAGCGGTTAAAGAGTTAAAAGATAAATATAATATTCCGCTTGGTATTCATCAAGCTGATAGCAAGATGCTTAATAGTGCTATTTTAAATTTTTCTCCCTTTATTTTAAAACGATTACTTACTTTAAAGGCTGATCAAATATTAAATGATAAAGATATTTTGAAAGTGGGGTTATTAGACGTTTTAGTAATTCACACTCCTGGCCATTCTAAAGGTAGTATTTGTTTAAAATGTAATCAAATTATGTTTAGTGGTGATACATTATTTCATCATGGCATTGGTCGAACGGATTTAATAGGAGGATCACATTTAAATATATTAAATTCAATTAAAAGTAAAATTTTAATTTATAATGATAATGTGATTGTTTATCCTGGTCATGGTCCTAAAACAAGTATCGGTGAGGAAAGAAAAAACAATCCTTATTTGGATTAATAATCTAAAAATAATTGGTTATAATATAGGTGTAATATAATAATCAAGGAGGAAAGATGAGAAGAAAAAACAAGGATGTTGGTTTTAACGTTGGTAATCAGTCTAAAAGTAAAAAAAGGGCGGTTAATAAAAATGAATATCAAAACACTCTTTTTTCAAGAGAAGCTTTACTTCGTCAAACAAATGAAAATATGAGAAAAGCTGAAGCTAGAACTAATGAAAATCCTCTTCGAACTAAACATTCATATCGTTTAGATGATAATGAAGATGAATCTGAAAACGAAGATGATATTGAAAATGAAGATAATTAATAAATTAAGATAGGAAAAGGTAATAATTTAAATTGAAATTATTACCTTTTTTCTATTGTAACAATCATAATTATTTTTGTTTTGATATAAACAAAAATATTAACTATCAATTTCTATAAAACATATTATATGGTAAAGAGGGGGGATGAAATGGATATTATTGAGAATCAATCATCAATTGAATATGAATTTAAAATTGATCCTAGTAAACCTGCAACCTTAGGTAGTACTGATAGTAATGTTACCGAAACTGATTTAATAATTGGTGAATTAGGAATGGTTAAAAGCGTTGATAAACAATATGCTACAATTGGGGATGTTTTAGAATATAAGGTGGTTATAACTAATATAGGGAACGTTTTATTAACAGATATTGTTTTTAAAGATATAATTCCAAGTGGGGCTACTTTTATAGAAGGAAGTGTTAAAATTGATAATGTCGAAAAAGAGGATTTTGATCCAAATGATGGTTTTAGTTTAGGAAGTATGATTATTTTAGATAGTAAAACAGTAATCTTTAAAGCAGAGGTTACTTCTTTACCTACACATAATACGATTATTAATCAAGCAGGTACAACTTTTAATTATTTAGTTATTCTTCCGGTTGAAGGTAGTTCAAGTAGTAATCAAGTAACAACAACTGTTAATGTAAGTGATTTAGAGGTTATTAAATCAACTAACCTTGAAACGGTAACTAAGGGAGATACTTTAATATATACTGTTATTATTACTAATAATGGTAATATTGATGCTACTGATATTTTCTTTATAGATTTAATACCAACTGAATTAACTTTTATAGAAGGTAGTGTTGAGGTTGATGAAGAAGCAGAAACTGATTTTGATCCAAATGATGGCTTTGATTTAGGCACTTTAACACCAGGTAATAGTATTAAAGTTACTTTTGAGACAACGGTTAATTAATGATTGTTTCTAATCAAGCAGTGGTAAAATATCGTTTTAATAATAAGGGTATTACCATTAAAAGTAATTTATTTAAAGTTAGGTTATTAAAGCCAATTATTAAATTTTTCAAAGGTAATTATTTAGGCAATATAATTGTAGAACTTATCAATGATAGTGGTATAACTATAAATCATGTTTTTTACAAGGATTTATTAGCAGATAAATCCTTGTATATAAAAGGAAGTTTGAAAGTAAACAAAAAATATAATAAGGGTAATCCTATAATTGGTTTATATTTAGGATCTATAAAGAAAAACCAAAGATTAAAGTTACAGTATAAAATTTCAACTCAATCTAATCAATATAAAAAAGCTTTACTATATTATTGTTTTTTTCATAATAATAGTTTTAATCAAATATATACTTTAAATAATACTTATTTGATTGAGTTGTAATTTAAAAAACAATAAGATTATATAAAAAGGGGGGATTTAATGGATAAGTATAAAATTGGTGTTTATGCCATTTCTAAAAATGAAGAATTATTTGTTGATCGGTGGATGGATTCATTAGAGGGTGCTAGTGAAATAGTTGTTTTAGATACTGGTTCTACTGATAAGACGGTGAGTAAATTAAGAAAAAGGGGAGCTAAGGTTACAATTGAAGAAATTAAACCATGGCGTTTCGATATCGCTCGTAATAAAGCATTATCTTTATTGTCAGTTGATTGTGATATATGCATTTCAATTGATCTTGATGAAATAATTGAAGCAGGATGGAAGGAAGAATTAGAAGCTATATGGGATGCTAATATTAATCGTTTAGCTTATAATTATAATTGGAGTTTTGATCAATATGGTAATCCAGCTGTTAATTTTTATATTGAGAAAATTCATGATCGGCATAATTATTGTTGGCATCATCCGGTTCATGAAGTGTTAAAATATATAGGCGATGGGGAAGAAAATAAGAAAACCACTGATGACATTACGGTTAATCATTATCCTGATATTACAAAACCGCGAGGTCAATATTTATCATTACTTGAATTAGCAGTTGAAGAAGATCCGGAAGATGATCGTAATATGCATTATTTAGGAAGAGAATACATGTATCAGAAACGTTATTATGAGGCAATTGATACCTTTCATCACCATTTAAAAATGCCAAATTCAAAATGGTTGCCTGAACGAGCAGCTTCAATGCGTTTTATGGCACGATGTTATAAAAGTTTAAATAAACTTGAAGAAGCTAAACTATGGTTTGAAAAGGCTATTTTAGAGTGTTCGACAGTAAGAGAAGGATTTGTGGAATTAGGTTTATTAGAGTATGAAGAAAATAATTATCATCGTGTTATTCAATTGTTAAAAATGGCCCTTAATATTGAAAAACGAAATAAAATTTATATTAATGAACATTTTTGTTGGGATAGTACAATATATGATGTATTATCGGTATGCTGTTATCAGCTAAAAAATTATGAAGAAGCTTATGGATATGTTTGTAAAGCCTTAAAATTAGATCCCAAAAATAAACGAATAAAAACTAATAAAAAGTTAATAATGGCTGAAGCTAAACTTTAGTTTGATAAGATTTTATAAATTAAAATTAAATTTATTATGAAAAACTACTTTTCAATTAATGAAAAGTAGTTTTTTGATGATTATTTTTAATTTAGGCAATATTTACTCCAGCACTTGCATAACCAGTTAAAGTATTGATTAGTTCTACTCCTTCTGAAGTTATTGTAAATACCATTAAGAGCCTAGTTCCTGTCGTTACAGGAATGTTTAAGCCAGTTGTTGTTCCTGAAGCAATATCCCCAATAGTGATTATTCCACCAAAAGATGGATTTAATGTAACGATTGCATTAGGAATTGGAGAAAATATATTATTTGGTGTAGTTGAACTATACAATTGAGCAGTTACGGTTATATCAGTGGCTGTTATAGTTAAACCAACAGCTGTGCTAAAATAAGCAGTTATATCTGTAATTATGCCGTCACGTGGCACAGAAAAAGCTAAATTAATTAATAATCCTGTTGCCCCCGTTAAATCGATTGTAGCACCTAATAAATCTAGTAAGGTAGTGCTGTTTCCGAAGCCTACTATTGCTGGAAGGCCTGCTAGTCCTAATGCTATACTTGTTGGTGCTACTGGTAATCCGGATGCAAACGGAACAATTGATCCATTGCTAATTGGCCCGGTGGGTCCCGTAGCTCCAGTTAGTCCATCAGGTCCCGTAGGTCCGGTAGGTCCCGTAGCTCCAGTTAGTCCATTAGGTCCCGTAGGTCCGGTAGGCCCGGTAGGTCCCGTAGCTCCAGTTAGTCCATCAGGTCCCGTAGGTCCGGTAGGTCCAGTAGGTCCGGTAGGTCCGGTAGGTCCGGTAGGCCCAGTAGGTCCAGTAGGTCCTAAAATAGGACAATAACAACAGCTTAATGGTCTAAAGTTATTACTTTTACCTTGTAATGATCCCATGTTTACCCCCTTTTCTAATTATAAGTTATGATGAAAAAAGATATAAGAAACAACGTTCGCCATAATTTTAATTTTAATTTTTAGAAAAAAATACTTTAATATTTTAAAAACAGGTCTTTTTACCATTTTTATCAACAAATATCGTTAAAACTATTGCATTTATAATGAAAACGTGTTATTTTATATTTGTAAGCACAATATATGATGCTTTATAATAATAGATATGGGAGGTAGTATAATGAAAAAAGCAGAAGTAATAGAATCTATTGCTAATAAAGCTGGAGTAACTAAGGTTGTTGCCGCTAATGCGCTAGAAGCTGTGTTAACTACTATTACCGAAGCATTGAAGAGAGGGGATAAGGTACCTTTAGTAGGATTTGGAACTTTTGAAGCTAAAAAAAGAGCTCAACGTATGGGTCGAAATCCTGCCACTGGAGAACCTGTAAAGATTCCTGCTCGCAAGGTTGTTTCATTTAAAGCTGGAATTAATTTAAAAGAAGCTGTTAATTAAAAGCTAATAAAAGATAAAGGATTCCTTTATCTTTTTTTTTAGAATAAAAGGATAAAGATAAAATGAAAACATGTTTAAAAAGCAGTCTTAAATTATTAAAGAAAATTAAAAGTCATGGTTTTGAGGCCTATATAGTTGGTGGTTTTGTTCGTGATTATTATATGAATTTAAAAGGTTTAGACGTTGATATATGTACTAATGCTACTCCTAACGATTTAAAAAGGATTTTTAAAAATACTTTTAACTTAGATCAACAATATGGTTTTACTAAAGTTGTTTTTGAAAATATTAAATTTGAAATAACAACTTATCGAAAGGAATTAAAATACTTAAAACGAAAACCAATTAAAATTGAATATATCAATAGTTTGGTTGACGATTTAAAAAGACGTGATTTTACTATTAACACTTTATGTATTGATAGTGAAGGGCAAATAATTGATTTGTTAAATGGGATTAATGATATTGATAAAAAAAATATTAAAATGATTGGTTTAGTGGATTTAAAACTAAAAGAAGATCCTCTTCGTATGCTTAGGGCTATTCGATTTGCTACTGTTTTGCATTTTACCTTGGATGATAATTTAAAAAAAGCTATTATTAAGCATCGTCATTTATTAAAAGATTTATCTTATCAACGTAAGAAAGATGAATTAAGGCTTATTTTTTCTAGTTCTAATGTTAATTATGGTTTAAAATTAATTAAGGAATTAAAATTAGCTAAAGAATTAAATTTGTTTAATTTAGAAAATTTAAAAATAACTGATAATGTTTTAGGAATATGGGCTCAAGTTGATGTTTTAAATGTTTACCCTTTTCCAAAATCAGAAAAGGAAATGATCTTTAAAATAAGAGAAGTTTTAAAATTGGTAAAAATTGATTCCTTTACTTTATATAAATATGGTTTAGAGATTGTCCTTATTGCTTCTTCAATTAAAGGGGTTGAAAAGAAACAAATTATTGATTTAAATAATTTGTTGCCAATAAAAAAAAGAAGTGATATTAAACTTGAGGTTTCGTTTTTATGTCGTTTTTTAAAAAAACCTCCTGGAGCTTGGATAAAGAAAATATATGAAGATGTTGAATCTAAAATAATATTTAATGAATTAATTAATGATAAAAAGGCTTTAATTGATTATCTTAAAAAGTTAAAAAACACCCTTTAAAATAAGGGTGTTTTTATTATGGGTTTTTGCAATTGTTTTAACAATCAATATCGAGAAGTAATTAAATATATTGTTAATTTAAATAAGAAAAGACTCAATGCTATGTAAAGTGTAAACAATTCAACGTAAACATTATTGAATCTTTTCGTATGTAAACAACATTATATAAATCAAGGCATTAAAAAGGGGTAAAAATTTCTTTCGCCCCATAATTTATCCCTAAAATTGATAAAAACAATAGAAAAGTTATTAATATAAAGAAATAACGACCACTTATCAATTAAAACCTTATATTATAAGGTTTTAATGTAGGAAAAATCACCTAAATGTGATATAATTATAATAGAAAAAAAATAATTATAGAGGTGATCTTTCATGAATAATATAACACAAGTTTCGATATTTGACTATAGTGAAATTGAAGTTTTAGGTGATTTAAAAAGATTAAAGTACGCTTTAGATAATATTAATGCTAATAATTTAATAAATGTACTAGAAGAAAAACGAGGTAATGGACGTAATGATTACCCTGTAAGAGTGATGTTTAATTTGATAATTGCCCTTAAAGTATATGGCCATAGAAGTATAGAAAGTTTTAGAAGGGAATTATTAAGAAATGCTGGATTAAGACAACTATGTGGTTTAAAGGATTATGTGGTGTTAGTATAGATATATAGACACGAAAAAGTAGACAGTGGTAAAATATAAAT
>CAZBGR010000027.1:0-8795 GCA_964491535.1 uncultured Muribaculaceae bacterium | reverse complement strand
CTTTTTTTATAACTTATAATTAAAAATAGTTTTTAAACTAGTCTTTTGATATAATTAAGAAGGTGATAAAATGTTATCGATTAAAGAAAATGTTAATAATACTATTATAATTAATAAATCGAAATTTATTACTTATCTTTTTAGAATAACAAGTATTAAAGAAGTCAATGATTATATAAAAGATATAAAAAATAAACATAAAGATGCTACTCATCATTGTTATGCTTATCTTTTAGGAAATATAAAAAAGTTTGATGATGATAAAGAACCAAAATATAGTGCGGGACGTCCCATTTTAGATGTTTTAACGAAGAATAACCTAAACTATGTTTTATGTATCGTAAGCCGATATTTTGGGGGTATTAAGCTTGGGATTGGTGGTTTAAAAAGAGCTTATACAAAGAGTGTTGGTGAGTGTTTGAAAAAAGCTAAAGTTTTAAAATTAGTTAAAGGAAAAAAAATCAAATTAATATTTGATTATAAAATGGAAAGTCAACTTAAAACGATTATTAAAGATGACAATATATTAACTAAAAAATATCAAGACACAATCACTTATTTAGCCTTAGTAACTAATCAAACCTTTGAAAGATTAAAAAATTTAAAGATAATAATTGAAATAATTGAGGATTTATATGTAGAAGTAGAATAAATGATTTTATTTAGTTGGTGCGGGTGAAGGGATTTGAACCCCCAAGGATTGCTCCACTAGATCCTAAGTCTAGCGCGTCTGCCAATTCCGCCACACCCGCTTTAATATGATATAATCATTTTTTTATAAATAAGTTATTATTAATATTTATTCATATTAAAACAACAAGTGGTGGACCCTGCAGGATTTGAACCTGCGACCGCCCGGTTATGAGCCGGATGCTCTGACCAACTGAGCTAAGGGTCCACTTATGTTTTATATATTATCATATTAAGTTTGCATTTTCAATACAAAACAATAATTATTATTAAATATTTAAAAGGCAAATTAAAAGGGGAATTTTATTCCCCTAATATTTTAAATAAATTAATTTTAAACATATCTTTTTCAGCGTTATGTTTTGAAATCATAACTCCTTTATAAGTGGATAATTCAGACATATGTCCTTCAGCTAAAATGTTTTCCGGCATTATTTTTTCTAATAAAATGATTTTTTTATTTAGATAAACGGTATAATAAAGAATCATTTCTCCATGTACTTTAGCAAAAATAGAATCAGTTGGTAATTTTAATAAATAACTATTAGTATTCTTTTTACTATCAACTGAAATAAGTTTTCCTAAGAATTTTCCTTCCTTTAAAGCTGGATAATAATCAAATAACATTTTTTTATATGCTAAAGGATTATATTTTTTAACTGATCTTTCTAGCTTTTTATAATAGTTTTCGTTAAGATATTCAAAAATATAACAGTTTTTCATAAGTCAACCCCCTAAAATTATATTTTATCTTATTTTTCTTAAAGACACCCAAATTGTAACATATTTTTATCTTTTTGTCAAATGGTTTACATTATTATATAATTTTAGCAACTAAATATAATAAAACAAGATAAAATTATAAAAATCAATCTATTATATCTCCAATACCATAGGGGAATTCTATTTTATTTATTCTTATTTTAATTAACTTTCTTAATTTAAGTTTATTATCTTTATCTTTAATTTTAACTTTTAAATAATTAGAAGTATGCCCTAGTAAATAACCATCTTTAATGGTTTCTGGAATAAAAGCTAATTCTTTATTTATAAATTTATTCATATAAGCTATTTCAAGTTCTTTAGATAAAACAATCAATTTTTTAACTCTGGCTTTTTTAATTTTAGGATCTATTTGATTAGTCATTAATGAGGCTTTAGTACCTGTTCTTTTAGAATAAGGAAAAACATGAAGTTTAGCAAAAGCTATTTCTTTAATAGTATTGATCGTATCATTAAAATCAGTTTCTCTTTCAGATGGAAAACCGACTATAACATCAGTAGTAATAGCTATATCTGGTCTTATTTTTTTAATATTATTAATTTGTTGTTTAAAAATATCTACATCATAGTTTCGGTTCATTAATTTTAAAATTTTATTACTGCCAGCTTGAAGAGGGATATGCAAATGATTAGCAATTACTTTGTTATTTTTAATTAAATCAAGTAATTCTTTTTTTAAATCAGTAACTTCAATTGAAGATAATCTTAAACTTTTAAGATTATCTATCTTTAAAAGTTCACTTAAAAGATTAGTTAAATTAGTATCATTTAAATCATAACCGTAATGCCCTAAATGAATACCCGTTAATACTATTTCCTGATAACCATTATTAACTAAAGTAGTTACTTCCTTAATTACTTTTTTCTTTTCTTTAGAACGAATTTTTCCCCTCACATAAGGAATAATACAATAAGAACAAAAACTTTGACAGCCATCTTGAATTTTAACGATGGCTCTAGCTTTATTTTCAAAGTGATCTATAGCCATATCATCAAATGAATTATTTTCAATTTGATTAATTATTCTTATTGGCTTTTTATCCTTTAAAAAGGTTTCAACATAACTCACTATTTTACTTTTATTATTATTACCTATAATAATATCAACATTATCCATCTTTTCAATCTTTTTAAGATTTCCTTCAGGATAGCACCCAACAACTACTAATATGCCGTTATCTTTTCTTTTGTTAACTTGATTAATCATTTTGCGACATTTAAGATCACTTTTATTAGTAATCGTACAACTATTAATAATAAAAATATCAGCTTTTTGTTTAAAATCAACAATCTTATAGCCTCTTTTTTTAAATTCATTAATCATAAAAGCTGTTTCATAAGCATTAACTTTACAACCTAAAGTATAAAAAGCTACTTTCATTTAAATCACTCCTAAAAAAAAGAAATCCCATAATGGGATTTAATCTAATTTATTTCTAAATTCTTTTAAATTTATTAAAAATTTGTCTTCTTCAATAGATTTATCTTGATTTAGTTTTAAATTAAGATTATTTCCCTGGTTATCATTCAAGCTTAAGATTTCAATGTCTTCCTTTTTATGTTCCTTAGTTAAATAATTAGTTAAATTTGGTTCTTTTTCAATTCCAAAAATAGGTGAAATAAAGGCTGATTTTTTAAATTTATAATCGTTATCTTTTATTAATTGTTCGTCTTCAGCTTCTATTATTTCGTCTACCTCCATCTTTTTAACTAAATCTGGTAAAATAAATTTTTCTTGTTCATATTCTTTTTTTGATTGCTTTGTTTTTGTTAATAATTCATCATAACTAATAATCGAATTTTCTTCTTGTTCTTGTTCAAAATTAGTTAAGTTTATATTTTTGTTATCTATTACTGCTTGTAATTTATCAGCAATTGCTTTTAAATTTCTTGTTTTTTCATTATCTTCATCAATGTCAAGATCTTCAATATGAATTTCTTTATTATCTGTTACGGGTTTAATTGATTTTATAACTTTAACATTTAACTTTCTTTGATCGAACATAATTAAAATAAGAATCAAAGCAATAAACAATAAAATTAAAATAATATAAAACACTAATCTATTATCATTAGTTAAGCTTTGATAATAATAATTAAAATTATCGAGAAAAGTTCGATAAAGATTATTTAAAATAATCATCATTTCACCTCATATTTTCATAATTAATAATACTCATTATAAAAAGAGCTGCAGTTTCAGTCCTTAAAATAAGACTTCCTAAAGAAACGGGAATAAACCCTTCGTTAATTAAAAATTGTTCTTCATCAGCCCTTAATCCTCCTTCAGGACCAATAACTACTAATAGTTTATCACATTTTGAATGCTTTTGGATAATTTGTTTGATATTTTTGTTTTTTTGGTTGACACTACAAACTAATTTTAAATCATAATTAGCATAATCAATATCTTTAATATCAATTATTGAATGTAAATTAGGGATTATATTACGATGAGCTTGTTCAGCTGCTTCTTTTAATATTTTCTGCCATCTTAATTTTTTGTTAGTTTCTTTAATTGAATCAAGTTTAATTAAAGAGCGAGCTGTTTTTAATGGGATAACACTATTAACACCTAATTCTGTTAATTTTTGTAATAGATAACAAAATTTAGTTTCTTTAATTAAAGCTTGTCCTATAGTTACCTTAATATGTAATTCATTATTTTCAAATATTTCTTTAATAACTTTTAACTTTATATCCTTTTTATTAAAATTAATTATTTGACAAAAATATTTTCTTTGCTTATAAACAACTATTAATTTATCATTTAAATTCATTCTCATTACTTTAACAATGTGATAAATATCATTTTTAGCTAGATCCAAATTTTTATTTAAGGCAAAATAATGTTGCATTTAAACCACCTTTAATATTATATATAAAAGCTAACTGAGATACAAGAGAAATCTAATTTTACTTGGCATTTGCTTATTAGCATGGTATAATTAATTCATATAATAAGGAGCTTGATAAAATGGATGAAGTTGAAATTTTAGATTTTAATAATAATGAATCATTAAAGCCTGAAGATAAAAACGAAGAAATAATTACGGAAAAAGATTATATGTTATCTCATTATGGAGATATAATTAGTAAAAGAGAATATATTACTAATCCTGCTATTGAACGGGATGAAGAAATTAAAAAATTAATATTAGCGCTTTTAATTCCGGAAAAATCAGCCATTTTAGTAGGTAAACCCGGAGTTGGAAAAACTGCTATTGTAGAAGGTTTAGCTTATCGAATTCAACAAGGTAATATCCCTTTAGCTTTAAAAAATTTTTCAATTATTAAAATTAACATTACTTCATTAATTGGGACTACTTCTAATGAAGGTAATACAGAAGCTAAAATACAAACCTTAATTGATGAATTAAAGCCAAAAAGAAATGTTATTTTATTTATTGATGAAATTCATACTTTAATTGGAACTAAAAATAATACTTCGTTAGATTTCGCTAATATGTTAAAAAACGGTTTAGATCGAGGAACTTTAAAATTAATTGGGGCTACTACTACTGAAGAATTTGATTTTTATATTGTTAAAGATCGAGCTTTTTTAAGGAGATTTGAAAAAATTGAAATTGAAGAACCTAGTGCGGAAACAACTGTTAAAATATTAATGGGAACTATTCCTAAAATTGAACGCCAAACTAAAGTAAAATGGCCTTATAGTGATTTTGTGACTAAAAGAATAGTTACCTTTATGGTTAATATGACTAGTGAATATAAACGTATTTTTGAAGCTACTTCAAGATATCCTGATATTGCTTTTAATCTTTTAAATAAAGCCTTTTCAATATCTCTTTATCATAATTCGGATAAAGTTACTTTTAAATATATTTATGAAGCCATTAGAACCTTTGAAGCTATATATCCAGATGTTTTAGCTAAAGAAATAGTTATTTTTAAAAAAGAATTTGAAGCAATTTTAATAGAAGAAAATGTTGATTTTAGAAGTTAAAACAAAAAAGAGCTAAAGCTTTTTTTATATCTTTAATTTATTAAAGAAGATTTAATTAAATTATTTAATAACATCGCGATTGTCATAGGCCCTACTCCACCAGGAACTGGGGTAATTAAAGAACATTTATGATAGACATCTTTAAAATCAATATCACCAACTACTTTATGATTTTGTTGGTTAATACCAGCATCAATTAAAATAGCCTTTTCTTTTATCATTTCTTTCTTGATAAAATTAGGCCTACCTACAGCTACTATTAAAATATCAGCTTGTTTAGTATAGTAACTTAAATTTTTTGTTTGAGAATGACAGATAGTAATAGTAGCATCTTTATTTAATAAAAGATGACTTAATGGTTTAGCTACTAAATTACTTCTTCCAACTATCACAATATGTTTTCCTTTAAGTTTAACTTTAGATAATTCTAATAATTTTATAATTCCAAGAGCTGTACAACTAACATTAGCTTCAATTCCTTTAATTAATTTGCCAAGATTAACATCAGTTAAACCATCTACATCCTTTTTAGGCTCAATTGTATTAATTAATTTGTTAACAGTTAACCTTTTAGGAATGGGTAATTGCAATAAGATTCCACTAACTAAAGGATCTTCATTTAAACTGAGTATTTTATTGATAACTTCTATTTCCATTACTTTCTTATTAAACTTAATTAATTCAAAATCAATTCCAAGTTCTAAGCAAGCTTGTCTTTTTTGTTTAATATAAATATTACTGGCAATCTCATCACCTATTTGAATTATTACTAATTTAAGATTAGTTATTTTTTTTAATTTTTTTTGATATTCTTTAGTTAACTTATAAGCTATTTTAGTTCCATCAATTCTTTTTTTATTCATTTCTTTCTCCTAAAGTGGAAATTTTCTTGTTAATTCTAAAACTTGTTTTGTTAAAACTTTTAAAATGTTTTGATCTTGATAATTTTTAAGAGCTTTAGCAATAATAGTAGCTACTTCTATAAATTCTTTTTCTTTAAATCCCCTAGTTGTCATTGCCGGAGTTCCTAATCTAAGACCACTAGTTTTTAATGGTGGTTCATTATCAAAAGGAATCGTATTTTTATTACAAGTAATATGTATTTCATCTAAAATAGTTTCAGCTTTTTTACCAGTTATATTTAAAGTACTTTTAATATCTACAATTAACAAATGATTATCTGTACCATCAGTTATAATCTTAAAGCCCTCTTCTTTTAAAGTCTTCGCTAAAGCTTTAGCGTTTTTAATTATTTGTTTTTGATAGCTAATAAATGATGATTTACTAGCTTCTGCAAAAGCAACTGCTTTAGCTGCTATGACATGCATTAAAGGACCTCCTTGAATACCAGGAAAAACAGTTTTATTAATTTTAGTAGCTATTTCTTTATTATTAGTTAAAATAAAACCTCCCCTTGGACCTCTTAATGTTTTATGGGTGGTTGAAGTCACTACATCAGCATAAGAAATAGGATTTTGATGTAAACCAGCCGCTATTAAACCTGCAATATGAGCCATATCAACCATTAAATAAGCTCCACAAGCATCAGCTATTTCTCGAAACTTTTTAAAATCAATTGCCCTTGGATAGGCTGTTGCCCCAGCAATAATCATTTTAGGTTTTTCTAATTTAGCTAATAGCATCAATTGTTCATAATCAATTAAATGAGTTTTAGATGAAACATTATAAAAAACAACTTTATATTCACGACCACTAAAATTTAAAGGATTACCATGGGTTAAATGTCCGCCACTAGTTAAATTCATCCCCATTACTTTATCCCCCACTTCAAGTAAAGCTTTAAAAACAGCCATATTAGCTTGGGAACCAGAATGAGGTTGAACATTAGCGTATTTAGCTTTAAATATCTTTTTTACTAATTCAATCGCTAAAGTTTCTATTTCATCTACTATTTGACAACCACCATAATATCTCTTGTTTGGATAACCTTCTGCATATTTATTAGTTAAGATACTTCCTTGAGCTTTTAAAACATCTTTAGAAGTAAAGTTTTCTGAAGCTATTAATTCAATATTTTGTTGCTGCCTTTTTAATTCTTTATCAATAATTTTAAATATTTTGTTAGTCATAGGTCCTCCCTTATTATTATATTTTTCTTTTTAATAATATCCCTTCTTTAAAATGACATTTATCGTTACAAATATAATTATCAAAGGTACATCTAGCCCCTTTAGTATATTTAATTAGATCTTGATAAAGGTAATGATTACTGTTCTTTAAAGCCTTAAGATAAGTATTTAAGGTGTCTTTAGTTTGATTACAAATTTCTAATTGAGCCCTAGTGCATAACCTTTCTTTTAATTTTAAAATAAAGGCTTTATAAGGACCATTTTCATTAATTGATACCATCATTCCTTGTGGAATTAAATCAGCCACTAAAGCCATATCACTTAACCATTCGTTAACTAAATCCTGGTTATCTTTAATAATAACTGGGATAAAAAAAGATTGTTCTTTTAATGGGGCTATTGAATAATTTATAGGTCGATGGCGATGAGCTTGAGCGAGTTGAGCTAAAGAACCCTGATAAGTATAACAATAAACATCACCAAAATAAGTTTGTTGTCGATGAGTCCCTTCAAATAAAGAGAAAGTTCGATTTTTACAATCATTAAATATTTTCTCTTCTAAATATCCAGAATTTTCTAACTCTTTAGTTAATTCAATTATAGAAGGTTTTAATAATTCAACAAATTTATTATTTTTTTCTTTTATTATTTTCTTTAACCACCCATAAATATAATTTAATTGACGATAACTTACAGTATATATTAAAGTGGTTGGAGTCATTACTGATATTAAATAACGACTATTTTCTTGCGCTAATTTTTCAATTTGATTTTCATTATAAAAATCACCATAAAGTTTAGTAATTTCTTCTTTGAAGATAGCTAACCATTTAAAATATAATTTTTTTTCGATTCCCTCGACTTTCATTTTAGTATATCTAGCTGATTTTTCAGAAGCTGTATATATATTTTCATTATTTAATAACATTGCTAATAATTTAGGAATTTGATCTAAATAAAGACTAATAAAAGGATGGTCATAAACACTGTGATGACCCGTAGCTTGAGTTCTTGTAATTCTTTTTTTAGTTACCGTTTCACTTTCATTTAAAATTTCAGAAAAAGTATTAGGCATATAACAAACCCCGGCTGCATGACCACCTAGCATATCAAATTCTTCTTTAGAAGCTTGATAATTAGCTTTTGTAGAGGCAATAACCTTTATTTTCATTTAATCACTCCTCTTAAAATATAGTTTTTCATTATTTTGTTCTTATTTATATTTTACTAGGTATTAAATTAAATGTAAAGAAGAATGATAAACT
>CAZBGR010000026.1:0-8800 GCA_964491535.1 uncultured Muribaculaceae bacterium | reverse complement strand
TAAACAATAAGTTCTTCTCTTACTTAAAAAAGTTATATATCTATCATACAAGAATAAATTATGAAAATTGGGGTAGCTTCAGATCATCGAGGTTTTGATTTAAAACAAAAACTGACAATTTATTTAAAAGAAAAAGGATATCATATATTTGATTGTGGAACTTATGCTAAAGATAATACCGATTTTCCTGATTATGCCTTTTTATTAGGTAAAAAGCTTAATGAAGGTGAATATGATTTAGGAATCGCTATTTGTAATACTGGAATAGGGATGTCAATAGCTTGTAATAAAGTAAAGGGAATTAGATGTGCTAAAATAGATAATATAGAAGAAGCAAAAATGGCTAAAGAACATAATAATGCTAATATTATAGCTCTTAGTGCCTTGAAGGATTTTAAACAAATTACTGATCTTATTAATACTTTTTTAGAAACTTCTTTTTCTAAGGGGGAAAGATATCAAAGACGAAATGATAAATTGGAGGCTTACGAAAAGGGAAATTATAATGGATGTTAAATTAATATTATATATTTTGGTTTTACCGTTTACCTTTTGGGCAGTAGAATCTTTGAGAATTGAACATTTATTTAAAAAAGGAAGGAGTAGTCAAATCATAGTTACTTATGTTTTATTAACTATTGGTCTTACTTATTTAGCGGTAAATTTTATTTATGACTTTTATGAAGTTAGTCGCATATTATATTAGGGATAAGGAGATGAAAGATGAAACATATCTTTTATATAAGTTTAATCCTCATTTTAATTCCTTTTTTAATTGTAAGCTTTTTTTTAATTGATCAAAAAAGAGAAATTAAGTTAATTAATGAAAAATTAAAAAGTGATTTGTTAGTTAGAGTAAAAAGGGAATCAGAAGATAAAATAGATTTAATTCCTTTAGAGGAATATGTAGTTGGAGTAGTAGCTGGTGAAATGCCAGTTACTTTTCATCTAGAGGCTTTAAAAGCTCAAGCTGTAGCGGCTAGAAGTTATGTTTTAAAAAGAATAGAGTATAATAAAGATAAAGATTATGATGTAGTTGATAATGTTTTAAGCCAAGTATATTTAGATAACGATCATTTGAAAAAAGCTTGGGCTAATAATTATCAAACTAATATTTTAAAAATTAAAACGGCTGTTTTAATGACTAAAGGTGAATATCTTGAATATGATGGTAAAATGGCGGATGCTCTTTATTTTTCTACTAGTAATGGTTTTACTGAAAATAGTGATGAAATTTTTGGTTTTGAAGCTCCTTATTTAAAAAGCGTTGTTTCTGTTTGGGATCAAAAAACGTCACCTGTTTTTAAAGATATAAAAAATTATTCATTAACTAGTTTTTATGAATTGTTAGCAATTCCTTATCAAAAAGAGATAACAATAAAGGTTATTAAGAAAAGTTCGACGGGTAGAATCATAGAATTAATTATTAACAATGAATTAATGATGGGTTCTGAGGTGGTTAAAAAATTAAAACTTCGTTCTAATGATTTTGATATCAAACAACAACAAGAAGAAGTAATCATTGAAACTAAAGGATATGGTCATGGGGTAGGAATGAGTCAATATGGGGCTTTAGGAATGGCTGAAGATGGTTATTTATATGATGAAATTTTAGCTTATTATTATCAAGGTACTAAAGTTGGAAAATTATAAAATAAAAAGCTCATTAAAAAATGTATATAAAGTTAATCTTTTGGTCAAACTTTTAATGAGGTGAAAACATGTATCAAAAAAAATTAAAACCATTTGTCTTACCATTAATTTATGGGGTTGTTATGATTTCTTTAATTACTAGTTTGTTTTTTTTAAGGAGGGCCTTAGATCAAAGTGTTTTTGATGAAGAGGCGGAAGATTTTATGTTTGTGATTAACATTTTAGATGAGGAGATGGCCGTTATTGGTAGTGATAAGGTGATTATTAGACCATACAATGACGAACAAGTTAAGATTATAAAATACTTCTATGATTATCAAGCTGAAGCTGAAAGACAAGAGAAATCTTTAATTTATCATGAGCATACTTATATGCAAAATTCAGGAGTTGATTATGGAGGAGTAGAAAACTTTGAAGTTGTCGTTATTCTTGATGGTGAAGTGATTAATGTTAATGAAGATAATTTATTAGGTCAAATAGTGGAAGTTAGGCATAATAATGATTTAATTAGTATTTATCAAAGTTTATCAGAAACCAATGTAAAAAAGGGAGATAACCTTAATCAAGGACAAGTTATTGGTAAAAGTGGAGCATCTAATATCGCAGCTGATTTAAAAGATCATCTTCATTTTGAAATACTGTATAAAGGTAAAGTAGTTGATCCTGAAACCTTTTACGATAAAACAATTAAAGATTTATAATAATGACTATTTAGATTTAAGCATAAACACTCCCCTTTATAGATATACTTTAATATAAAGGGGCTAAATAATGAAAGATTATATTTCAAAAAGAGTTCTTGATGAAACTTTTGATATTATTAATACTAAAGATACGATTAGAGCGATTGCGAAGAAGCACGGGGTTAGTAAAAGTACAGTTCATAAAGATTTTAGTGAACGATTAAAAAGATTAGATAAGGTCTTATATGAATATGTAGCTATTATTTTAAATGAACACTTAAAAACAAGGCATTTAAGGGGAGGAGAATCAACTAGACGCAAGTATTTAAGTTTAAGAAATTAAAGTATCAAAGGATGGAATAAGGACGTGATAAACGATGTTAAACAAAGATATTGGAATTGATTTAGGGACTGCTAATGTCTTGATTTATATAAAGGGACAAGGTGTCGTTTTAAATGAACCTAGTGTGGTAGCGATTGATGCAGATACTAAAAGACCCTTAGCAGTAGGGCTTGAAGCTCATAATATGTTAGGGCGAACTCCGGGCAAAGTAAAAGCTATTAAACCAATGAAAGATGGCGTTATTGCTGATTTTGAAATTACAGAATTAATGTTAAATTATCTGATTAAGAAAATAAAAGCTAAAAGTATTTTTTCACGTCCTAGAATATTAATTTGTTGCCCTTCTGATATTACTCAAGTTGAAAAGAATGCGATTAGGGAAGCTGCTGAACGGACAGGAGCACGGAAGGTTTTTATTGAAGAAGAACCTAAAGTAGCAGCGGTAGGGGCTAATTTAGATATATCTAAAGCAAGTGGCAACATGATTATTGATATTGGTGGAGGAACTACTGATGTAGCTATTTTATCTTTAGGGGGAATTGTTAATAGTTCATCAATTAAAATAGCTAGTCATACTTTTGATAATGATATTATGAAATATATAAAAAGTAAATATAAGTTATTAATAGGTGAACGAACAGCTGAAGATATAAAAATAAATATTGGGACTGTTTTAAATGGGAATAAAAAACAAAAGATGGAAGTAAAGGGAAGAGATTTAGTAGTTGGTCTACCTCATAGCATAGAAATTACTTCTGAAGAGATAGAAGAAGCTGTTAGGGGTAGTGTTTATGAAATTATAAAAGAAGTAAAAAGCGTTTTAGAACAAACTCCTCCTGAATTAGCAGCTGATATTATTGATAAAGGAATTGTTATTACGGGTGGAGGATCATTGATTGAAGGTTTTGATAAATTGTTAGCTAAAGAATTAAATGTTTCAGTTTATATTGCCGAAAGCCCCTTAACTTGTGTGGCTGAAGGGACTGGGATTATGTTAGATAATCTTAATATAATTGAAAAGCAAATGCTTTAAAAACATTGAATAATTTTAATTTTTGTTTTATAATTAAGATGTTGTTGGTGGTGAAGTAAATGCAATACAATTTAATAAATGTTTTAATTATGGTTTTAACTACTTTTATATTTGTAGTTGTTATAACCCCTCTTATTAAAAGATTAGCTTTTCATCTTAATGCTCTTGATCGTCCTAACAGTCGTAAAGTTCATACTAAAGAAATGCCTAAATTAGGAGGCTTAGCTATATTTTTAGGATTTCTTTTAGGTTATATGTTATTTGCTACTCCTACTATTGAAATGAACGCCATTTTAATTGGGAGCTTTATTATTATCTTAATTGGTATTTTTGATGATGTTAAAAATTTAAAACCTCGCTATCAATTTATTGCTCAAATAGTAGCTGCTTTAATTATTATTTTTTATGGTAATTTATTATTAGATGATTTAAATGCTTTTGGTTTTCATTTAAGCTTTGGAATGTTTACTTATCCCGTGACAATCCTTTTTATCTTAGTAATGATTAATTCTATTAAATTAATTGATGGGCTAGATGGTTTAGCAGCAGGGATAGGCTCTATCTTTTTCCTAACTATTGGTATTATTGCTTTTATGCTAAATAAATTAGGTGGTTTAGATATTGTTTTATCATTTATTATGTTAGGTTCAACCTTAGGTTTTCTAGTTCATAATTTTTATCCTGCTAAAATATATATGGGGGAAACAGGATCTATGTTTTTAGGTTTCATTATTTCAGTTATTGCTTTAATTGGTTTAAAAAAGGTTACCTTAACTTCTTTTGTTATTCCTTTATTAATCTTAGCCGTTCCCTTATTAGATACCGCCTTTGCTATTTTAAGACGTTTAATTAATAAAAAGGCTATTTATCAAGCAGATAAACAACATATTCATCATCAATTATTAAAAATGAATTTTAGCCATCCAGTTACTGTTTTAATTATTTATTACATAAATATTCTTTTTGCTTTTTCCTCAATTGTTTATTTTTTAAAAGATTCTCAAACTGGAATATATATTTATATTAGTTTGTTAGCGATTGTTTTATGGTTTGTTGTAACTACCAATATTGTCGTTAAAAAGAAAAAGTTAAGATTTAAGAAAAAATATTTTAAAAAGGAACGTAAATAACTAAATTAAAAGATATTTAAATTAATAGCTATTGTCAAAATGGTTGATTTATGATACTTTGATTAAAGGAGTTGATACAATGGGTACTTTATTAATGATTATTTCAATTTTATTGATTATTATTGTCTTACTACAAAGCGCTAAAGCGGAAGGGGCAGGACAAGTTATTCAAGGAGGAAATGCAAGTCTTTTTAGTAATCGTAAAGAAAGAGGCGGCGAGTTGTTTATTAGTAGAATGACAATGTTATTAGGCTTGATGTTTTTCTTATTATGTATCATAATGACATTTTAATGAAAGACTTGAATAAAGTCTTTTTCTTTTTTAATTTTAAAAAGATGGAGAATAAATAATGGATAAAGAAGCTAAAAGAATATTAAATGATTTAAAACAAGATAAATATTTAGCTAATCTTAATTTAAATCATTTAAATATTAATTTAAAATCATCTAATTCAAAATATAGAATAGGTAAAGTATTAATAAATAAAGAAGGCCCTGCTTATGTTAGGGTTTTTGGTGAAAGTGACGATATAAAGGTTGAACATAAGAATCTAGGAGGCTCTATTTTTAATGATTTAGTATTAGTTAAATTATTAAAAAATAAAAAAGATGGTTTAGTGATAAAAGTTATTAAAAGAGAATTAAATCAATATGTGGGTGAATATTATTTAAAAGGGAATAAAGCTTATGTAAAATTAGATAACTTTCGATATCATTTTAATATTTTAATTCCAAAGGAAAATAATTATGGGGCTGTTGCTGGTAATAAAGTAGCGGTTAGAATAATTGATTATAAGAATAATATTTATATTGGTGAAATAATTAAAGTTTTAGGGCATATTAATGATGTTTTAGATGTTGAAATATTAGCTAGTATTTATAGCCATGGCTTTGAAGTGGACTTTAATAATAAAGTTTTAAACGAGGCTAAAAAGATACCACAAGTATTAACTAAAGAAGATTTAAAAGGAAGAATTGATTTGAGAGACCAAATATCCTTTACGATTGATGGAAGTGACGCTAAAGATTTTGATGATGCTATTGCTATAGAATGGTTAGCAAATAAGAATGCTAAGTTATATGTTCACATAGCCGATGTTACTTATTATGTTAAAGAAAATAGCGCCATATATAATGAGGCTTATCAACGAGGAACTAGTCTTTATTTAATTGATAAAGTAGTTTCGATGTTACCACCCTCTTTAGCTAATGGGATTTGTTCTTTAAATGAATTAGTTGATCGCTTAGCCTTTACTTGTGAAATGGAAATAAATAAAGAAGGGGAAGTAGTTAAGTATGATATTTATGAAAGCGTTATTAATTCTAAAAAAAGAATGACTTATGAGGCAGTAAATAAATATTTAGAAAAAAAGGAAATAGTAGCTGGTTATGAACCATTTGAAGATGATTTACAAAAAATGAACCATTTAGCTCTTATTTTAAGAAAGGCTAAAGTTAAGAGGGGTAGTTTAGATTTTGATAATCAAGAAATTAAAGTAATTGTAGATGCTAAGGGATTACCAATTGAAATTGTTAAAAGAGAAAGTGGTTTAGGAGAACAGTTAATTGAAGATTTTATGATTATTGCTAATGAAACAGTCGCGAACCATATTTTTAAGCAATCATTACCCTTTATTTATCGAGTTCATGCTAAACCACTAAAAGAAAAGATGGATGAATATATGTCTTTATTAGCTAAATTAAGGATTAATTTTACCACTAATTATCAAAAGTATCAGCTCCTAATGATTCACCAATTATTAAAAACCTTAAAAGCAGAGCCTTGTTTTCCTATCTTATCTAATCAATTACTTAGAAAATTATCAAGGGCTGAATATCAAATGGAAAATATCGGTCATTTTGGATTAGCTAGTAAATGTTATACCCATTTTACATCCCCCATTAGACGATTTCCTGATTTAAAGGTTCACCAATTATTAAAAAAATATAAAAATATTCAAAAAGGGACTATCAAAAAAGAGTTAAGAATATTACCATCTTTATGTAATCAAGTATCGTTTAAAGAATATTGTGCTGTTTTATGTGAACGTGATATTAATGATTATATGGCAGCTTTATATATGAAAAAATATATTGGAGATAAATTTAAAGGAAGAATAGCAGATGTTAGCAGAAATGGAGCCTATGTTTTATTAGATAATTTAATAGAAGGACGAGTTAGTATTTATGATTTTCCAAATCCGAGTTATCAATATAACGAACATAAATTACAATTTGAAGGTCAGGGAAAAATTTATAAAATGGGGGATGAAGTAATGGTTCAAGTAATTGCTACTGATGAAAAAGAAAGGCATATTGATTTTAAAATCATTACTAATTAAGGAGAATGATGAGCAAAAGACGATTTTATAAGCTGTTACCAATTTTATTAATTATTATTTTAGGTTTGGTTTTAATAATCTTTATTGATGATTCTGAATCTGTAAATGAAAAAAGAGATTATTTTAAAAATAAAACCAAACCTAAAGAATCAAGTTTAAGTTTATTAATGGTTGGTGATGCTTTGATTCATGGTTCAGTGTATAAAGATGCTAAAATAGGAAATGATGATTATGATTTTAGTCATATGTTTGATTATATTAGACCTATTATAAAAAACTATGATTTAGCGTTTTATAATCAAGAATCTATTATTGGGGGTAATCATTTAGGATTTAGTAGTTATCCATGTTTTAATACTCCTCATCAATTCGCCGATTTAATGGTTGACATGGGTTTTAACATGGTTAGTTTAGCAAATAATCATTCCCTAGATAAGGGGGAAGCAGGAATCATTAATTCAACTAATTATTGGCAGACAAAAGATGTTTTAACGGCTGGAACTTATTTATCTTATGATGACAAATATAAAGATAAAATTAAGGTAAAAAATAATATTTCATACGCTCTTTTGTCTTATACAACTACAACTAATGGTTTAAAAGTACCAGCGGGAAAAGATTATTTGCTAGATACTTTTGATTATAATAAAGCGAAAGCTGATATAGAAAGAATTAGAGATAAAGTTGATCTTTTAATTGTTTCAATGCATTGGGGATATGAATATATTAATACTCCAGCCAACGAGCAGAAAGAAATAGCTAATTTTCTTTCATCATTAGGGGTTGATATTGTTATTGGCCATCATCCTCACGTTATTCAACCGATTGAATATATTGAAGGAACCTTAGTTATTTATTCATTAGGTAACTTTATTTCTGCTCAAGAGGGAGTAGATAGACTAACGGGATTGATGGTTTCTCTAAAAATTAATAAAGAAGAAGATAAAGATAAAACTATTATTAATCTTAGTGATGTAGAAGCTACTTTAATTTATACTTATTATCGTAATTGGGCTAATTTTAAACTTATTCCTTTTGATCAATTAACTATTAATATTTTACCTAATTATGAAATGATATATTATAAATATGATAAAATTATAACTAGTATGGAAGATAGTATTTTAGTAACCAAATTAAATAAAGATTGAGGGATAAGATGGAAATAATTAATAGAAAAGCTTATTATGATTATTTTATTGAAGATACTTTAGAAGTAGGTATTGTTTTAAAAGGGACTGAAGTAAAGTCAATTAGAAAAGGAAATGCTAATATAAATGACAGTTATGCGTACATAAAAAATAAAGAAGTATTTTTAATTAATATGTTTATCGCTCCCTATGAACAAGGAAATCGTTTTAATCAAGATGAAAGAAGAACTAGAAAGTTATTATTACATAAGCAAGAGATTATTAAATTAATTAATAAATTAAATAAAGAGGGTTATACTTTGATTCCTCTCAAGCTTTATTTTAAAAAGGATAAAGTTAAACTATTAATTGGTTTATCAAAAGGTAAAAAGAAATATGATAAAAGAGAAGTAATTAAAAAAAGAGATTTAGAAAGAGAAGTAAGGAAAAATTATAGCTAATTAACTATCCCTCTTAAGTTTTAAA
>CAZBGR010000025.1:0-9281 GCA_964491535.1 uncultured Muribaculaceae bacterium | reverse complement strand
AGGAAAAGATGAAAAAGATATTATTGTTTATAATAGCTGTTTTTATTTTGCCGTTAACTAGTGAGGCTCTAACGGTGAACTATCAAGTAGATAAACTTAAAATTGATGTTTATCTTCAATCTAATGGTGATATGTTAGTAAAAGAAGAAATCACTTTGGATGGTTCTTTTAATGGTTATCTTCGTGATATAATTTATCGTGCTAATAATATCTATGATGCGAAAGAAATTATATTAATTACGGTTGGGGAATTGATTAATAAGATAGAATCTAATGAAGAGGGTGAAATTAAACATTTTAATAAGGTATTTAGTGGTAATAATGGTGATTCATTTATATATGAAGAAACAGTCTTTGATAATTCTATGTCTTTAAAAATGTTTAATTATAATGAAATAGGGCAAAAAGTATTTTATTTAGAATATTTATTAACCGATGTTGTTTTACTTCATGAAGATATTGCTGAATTATATTGGACTTTTATTGGTTCAGAATTTAATGATTTGATAAAAGAAGTAGAAATTAAAGTTAATTTACCTGAAAAAAGTAATGAATTAAGAGCTTGGGCTCATGGGCCTTTATTTGGAAATGTTGTTTTAAATGATAAATTAGGTGTTACAGCTACTATTTTTTCTTTACCAGCTAGAGAATTAGTAGATATAAGGATGATTTTTGACAAAGAAATTATTCCTTTAGGAACTAAACTATCTAATAAAACGGCCTTTAGTGATATTTTAAATGAAGAAGAAATTAAAGCTAATGAAGCTAATAAATTAAGAATGGAATCTAAATATATTTATTATGGATTAACAATAATAAATGTTTTATGGTTAATTGGTTTGGTTATAATTTTTATATATACTTATTTAAAATATGATAAAGAGCATAAAGCATCTTTTAATTTAGAATATTATCGTGAATTTCCAGCTCCTTATGGACCAGAGATTGTAGAATATTTAATGAAAAAAAATATTTCTCCTCAAGGTTTATCAGCTTCTATTTTAAATATTATTCAAAAGAAAGGTTTTAAGGTTAGAGAAGGTAATAAAAAAAAGGATTATTATTTAGTAGCTAATCAAAATAAAGAGCCTTTAAGCGAATCAGAAAATTTTATTAAACAGTGGTTATTAAATATATATGGAAATAATCAAGAAGTTAGGTTAGAAGATATTAAAAAAATAGCTACTAAAAATGAAAGTTCTTCAAAGAAATTTTTAAAAAAATATAACGAGTGGTTAAAAAAAGCTAAAACGGAGGCTTTAAATGAAGATTTTTATGAGGATGATTTTAATATTAAGTTTAAACTTAGTTTATATAGTGGTCTTGGTATAGGGTTATTTATAATAAATCTTTTATTGATGGTTGATAAAATCATATTACCTTCATTAATGATTATTTTGGCAATTGTTTATTTAGTTTATTTAGTAACTTTATCTAAAAAAACTTTGAAAGGAAATGATCATTTTGTTAAATGGAGAGCTTTTCGCAAATTCTTATTAGCTTTTGGTCGTTTTAATGAAAAGGAATTACCGGAAATAAGTTTGTGGGAAAAATATTTAGTTTATGCTACTATCCTTGGGATAGCTAATAAAGTAAAAAAAGTGATGAGTTTAAAAATAAAAGAGTTGAATGTTGATCCTAATAGTTATCCATTATTTACTCATTTTTATCTTAATAGTTTCTTTACTTCTCAATTAACTAATACCATTGTTCAAACTAATCAGACATCACATAGTACTATTGCCAGAACTAATGCTTCATCAGGAGGCGGTTTTGGAGGGGGCTTTTCATCAGGAGGTGGCGGTGGTGGTGGCGGTGGCGGCGGTGGTTTTTAAGTAATTAAAAAGCTATTTATAAATGGAGTTAATTTGTTTAAATATTTAATTAATAAGAAAAGGGATAACTAAAATTCTTTTTTCTTTTATTAAAGGGTAGACTTTTTTTTAATGATTGATATAATAGGATATAAATATTTAAGTGGAGGTGTAAAGATGAAATTGGAAGTTGATGGAGGATGTTTATATTTACCCAACATATTATCAAAGGATTTAGCGGTTAAAGATTTAATACCTAAAGCTCAGGAATCTTTTTTTAAATTGCAAAGTAATCCTAATTTAACCTTTAATGGTAAGAAAATAATGATCGATATTAAAAAGGATGTCCAATATTCATGGTCAAAATGTTTTGATCATTTAATTACAGAAAGAAAAGGGAGTATTCGAATTTTTTCTAAAGCTAGATTAAGAAGAATACCATGGATTGAAGAACTTTTAATTAATTGCTATCTTAATGAATGCTCTAATTTAATAATAACTAAAGAAGAAGATGATAAACCTTATTATAAATTAGAATGTTTTGCTTTAAATTACCGAATAATTTTAGAAGAAAGATCTAGTAAAAATGATTATCTTTTGGTTACCGCTTATCCTATTAAAGATGAAGAACCTATTAAGGAAAAATTATTATTAAGAAATAATTGTTATAAACAAGGGGGCTATAATGAATAATTATCAATTTGGAAATGAATTATCTTTTGTTGAGGTATTAAAAGATAAAAAGAAGTATGCTAGAATTTTTTCTGAAGGAGATAAATATTTAGAGAGATTACTTAATTATTGTTTTAATCATCATCTTGAAACTAACTTATGTTGCGCGGGTCATAGTGAAGAAGAACCAATGTATATTAAATTTAATATTAGTCGTAATAGTCAAGAATAGATTAATCAAATTATTGGTAGTGTAATTAATAATTATAAAGTTAATATTGAACTTTGTAAACGAGCTAATGATGATTATGCTAGTCTTTGGATTATGTCTTATTATTTGGGTGAAGGAGAACAAATTTTTAATAATATTTATTATGTTTTAAAAGAGGGAAAGGTTTTTACAAAAATTCATCCTAATTTTTCTTTACTTTTAAAGATGGTTAAAGGGTTTAATTATTCTGATTATGACTTAACTTTAGGTACTAAAGGTGCTGAAAAAGGGAAAAGATGGTTTTGTACTCTACAGTATGTTAAGATGAAAAACAATAAAATATTGAGTAGACATGATTTACTTTATAAAGAATTTAATATGACTAATGACCAACCATTAATAATAAAAGAAGCAAAGAATGAAATAGCTACTAAAATTAAAATAAAGAATCTAAATCGTTAAGCTTCTTTTTTTAAATAATAGTTCGTGTTATAATCAAGAATAGGTGATAAAGATGGGCTTTTTTAAAAAAATAAAAAAATTTTTAAATCATAATAATGAAGTAAAGGCCTATGATAGAGGGTTATTAAAAACAAGAGAAGGTTTTATTTCAAAATTAGATAATTTAAATAAAAAATTTAAACAAATCAGTAATAGTTATTATGATGAATTAGAAGAAATATTAATTACGGCTGATATAGGGGTTAAAACAGTTCTTACTTTTATTGATAAAATAAAAGTAAGAATTAATAAAGAGAAAATAACTAATCCTCAAATGTTAACTGAAATTATAATTGATGAATTATTTATTATGTATTTAGATGAAGATTTATTAACTAATAAAATAAATTATAATGACAAGGGGCCTACTGTTTTTTTGTTTGTTGGTGTTAATGGGGTAGGTAAAACGACTACAATTGCTAAAATGGCTTATAAATTAATTAATAATCATAAAAGGGTATTGTTAGTGGCGGGAGATACTTTTAGAAAAGGGGCTATTGAGCAATTACAAGCTTTTGGTCAAAAATTAAACCTTAAAGTAGTTAGTAAGGGTATTGATAGTGATCCAAGTAGTGTTATTTATGATGGGGTTAAAATGGCGATTGATGAGAAATATGATGTTGTTTTAATTGATACGGCAGGTAGATTACAAAACAAGATTAATTTAATGAATGAATTAGCTAAAATTAATAAAGTAATTGCTAAATTAATTTATAAAGCTCCTCATGAGACGTTATTAGTAATTGATGCTACGACTGGTCAAAACGGTATTAATCAGGCTTTAGCGTTTAAGGAAGTTACTAATATAAGTGGACTTGTTTTAACTAAGTTAGATGGGACTGCTAAAGGGGGAATTGTTTTAGCGATTAAGGAAAAAGTAAATATTCCAGTAAAATATGTTGGTTTAGGAGAAAAATTAGATGATTTAAAAGATTTTGATCTTGAAAAATATATTTATGGTTTATTTAAAGATTTATTATAATTTAATAAATCTTTAAAATCATATTTTTAAGAAAGGAGCAAATAATGTTTGATAATTTAACTGATAAATTAGAGCGGGTTATTAAAAAGATTAAAGGTTATGGTCTTATTAATGAAGATAATATAGGAGATATTTTAAGAGAAGTTAGATTAGCTTTATTAGAAGCTGATGTTAATTATCAAATTGTCAAAGAGTTTACTAATAAGGTTAAAGCTAAGGCTTTAGGTGAAGAAGTAAGAAATAGTATTTCACCTAGTGAAATGTTTCTTAAAATTATAAAAGATGAATTATTAGCGCTTTTAGGGAATGATAAAGTAGATCTTAATTTAGATAATAAACCATCTATTATAATGTTAGTTGGTTTACAAGGAAGTGGTAAAACAACTACAGTTGCTAAATTAGGTAATTATATAAGAAAGGAAACTAAAAAGAAAGTACTTTTTATAGCTGCTGATACTTATCGTCCAGCAGCTACTTTGCAGTTAAATCAATTAGGAAAAGAATTAAAAATAGAGGTTTTTAAAGAAGGTAATCAACCACAAGCAATAATTAAAAAAGGTTTAAGTTATGCTGAAGATAATGATTATGAAGTTATAATAATTGATACTGCTGGTCGCTTACATGTTGATGATGAGTTAATGGTTGAATTAAAAGAAATTAATAAAGAGATAAAGGCCACTGAAATTCTATTGGTAATAGATAGTATGATGGGTCAAGATGCTCTTAATGTGATAACTGGTTTTAATCAGCAATTACCTTTAACAGGGGTTATTTTAACTAAGCTAGATAGTGATACTAGAGGTGGAGTGGCTTTATCGGTTAAATACTTAACCTCTTTACCAATAAAATTTATTGGGGTTAGTGAAAAATTAGATGGTTTAATGCCTTTTAATCCTTCAAGAATGGTAGGTCGTATCTTAGGAGAAGGAGATCTTTTAACTTTAATTGAAAAAGCTGAAAAGGTAATAGATCAACAAGATGCTAAAGAAATTAATCGTAAATTAAAGAAAGGGCAGTTTGATTTTAATGATTTTTTAAAACAATTAAAACAAATAAAGAAATTAGGTTCTTTTGAATCAATTTTAAAAATGATTCCTGGGATGTCTAAATTAGGTTTAAATAATATTAATTTTGATCCTAAGAAAATTAATCAGTTAGAAGCTATTATTTTATCAATGACTAATGAAGAACGAAATAACCCTAGTCTTTTAAAAGCTAGTCGTAAATTAAGAATTGCTAAGGGTAGTGGTACTTCGGTACAAGCTATAAATATTCTTTTAAAACAATTTGAGCAGATGAAAAAGATGATGAAGATGTTAAATAAAGGGTCTTTTAATTTTTCTGATTAGTTTTGTAGTTAAATAACATAATCACAAATGATATATTCTCATATGATAAAAGTAGAAAAGGGGGATTTTAAATGTTTTTTGATAACAATACTAATCATTCTTGTAATATGCCTCAAACAGAAATGACTGGTTTACCAATGATGGAAGGTGATGGATGGGGAATGAATGTTGATAATCGTTGTGGAAGTTCTACTACTTGTTCACCATGTCCAATGCCAATGACTTCTTGTTGCCCACCTTCTCAAGTTATGGAACAACCTATTCAAAGGTGTGTAACGAGGGATATTTGTCATGAAGTGCAACATATATGTCCTATTGATACTAAAGTAATTAATAATCATATTTTTAAGCATAATTATGTACCGTGTTTTACTTGTAGTGAAGCTAATGTTTCATCACATGTTCATACCGGTTCTTGTTGTGATTTTGTTTAAAAGTTAATTTAATTATATATTAAGTAATGATTGAATAAATTATAAAAGCTATGATACAATACAATCATCAGAGGAAGTGACCTAGAAGATGAATTTTATAATTAATAATAAAAATAAGTTAATATTAGGTCTTTTAATATTAGCTTATCTTTTGTTTTATTTTCGTTTTCATTTTTATTTTAATCCTACGATGCTATTAATTTTAATAAAAACAAATAAGGTTCTTAGTTATTTAATTTTAATCTTATTATTAATCTCTTTTGTTAAAGCTTCTTTACCTAAAGAGATCATTTTAGGAGCTTTATATATTATTATCTTAGAAAGCATCTTTTTACTAGCTAATGGTTTAACTTATCATTTTATCTTTTGGTTATCAGTTTTGATGATTGTTATTTTACTTTCATTATTAATTTTACTGTTACCTTCTAAAATTAAAACTATTTTTATTTATTTGATTTTTATTTTTTGGCCCTTATATTTAATTAGTCAACATATTTATATCACTATTTTTAATGATTTTTTCTCTATTAATGAAATAGGGACCTTAAAAGAAGGTTTAGCTTTCGCTACTGGGGTAGTTCATTTTAAAATAATATATTTAGTTTATTTAATCATCTTAATTTTATCTTTAATTATTTATTCTAAAATAAAAACCCAACCAAGATTTAAATTCTCTTATCAAGTATTATTAATTCCTTTAATAATTTATCTTCTAATTCAATTTAATGCTCAATATCCCGTTAAAGAAGCTAGAATGCATACCTCAGATCATTATTTATATAAAAGTATTTATAATAATAAACGTTTTGTATCAAGATTTGGAATTGTTAATTATTTTTTTAGAGATTTAGCTAGAATAATAATTCCCAAATCAAAACCAACCTCTAAATATATTAAAGAAATTGATCAGTTTTTAAAAACTAATCATAAACCTCACCATCTTAATGATTATAGTGGTTTGTTTGAAGATAAAAACCTTATCTTTATTATTGCTGAATCATTTGATTTTATAGCTATTAATGATTCTTTAACACCAACCCTTTATCAATTAATGAATGAAGGTTTAACCTTTACTAATTTTTATGTGCCGGTATACCCAAGAACTACTTGTGATAGTGAAATAATTTTTAATACCGGTCTTATTCCCTCAATCATTGATGGTCCTACATGTTATACCTTTAATCTTAATACATATCACCATTCATTAGCGAATCTCTTTAAAACGAAAGGTTATCAAGTAAATGCTTTTCATAGTAATGACAAACTATTTTATACTAGAAATTTAGTTTATCAGGGTTTAGGTTATGATAAGTTTTATGGGCAACATGAATTAGGTTTAACTGATGAAGATAAACGTTTTGATTCTTATTTTTTTGAACATGCTAAAGATTATATTGTTAAAGAAGATAATAAATTTATGAGTGTAGTATTAACTTTAAGTGGTCATAGTCCTTATTTAATGACTAATTTAGCAGTCATTAAATATCATCAGCTAGTAGCTGATTATTTTAAAGATCAAAAGATTAAGGTGCCAGAAGATATTATCTTTTATTTAGCGGCCCAAATTGAAGTTGATAAACTAGTATCAGCTATTATTGATGATTTAACTACTAAAAAGATACTGGATGACACTGTTCTTATCTTAATCGCCGATCATTATCCTTATACTATAAAAAAAGCTACTTATGAGAAGTATACGGGGATAAAAGATAATTATTTAAAGAATAGATCACCCTTTATTATTTGGTCTAATCAAATAAAACCTGAAATGATAACCACTTTAGGGTCTTCCTTTGATATGTTACCAACCATTGCTAATTTATTTAATCTACCAGTTAATTATAATCTTTATTTTGGAGATGATATTTTTAGTGATAATCATCAATCATTAGTATATTTTAAAGATTATTCTTGGTTTGATGGTAATAATTATGTTTTATTTGATAAACATTTAAAAGGTGATGGAGATTTAAGTTATATTAAAGAAACTAATGAAAAAGTTAATTTATATTTTGATATCAGTCGCAAAATATTATTGACTGATTATTTTAACAATCATCAAAAATAATATTATTGATTTAAATTTATATTAAATGAAAGGTTTGAGATAATGCCTGAATTACCAGAAGTAGAAACAATTAAAGAACAATTAAAACTTAAATTAATTGGGAATCAAATAACTAAGGTAAATATTTTATGGCCTAATATAATTCAAGATTTAACAGTTGAGGATTTTAGTAAACAAATAATTAATCAAGAAATTATAGATATTAAAAGAAGGGGTAAATGGTTACTTATTGAATTAAAAGATTATTATTTATTTGTTCATTTAAGAATGGAGGGTAAATTCTTTTTTAAAACTAAAAAAGATCTTTATGATAAACATGAACATGTTATTTTTACCCTAAAAGATAAAAGAGAATTAAGATATCATGATCTTCGTAAATTTGGAAAGATGAAATTAGTTTCTAAAACTAATTTAGATAAAATAGATTTTTTAAATAAATTGGGTTTAGAACCATTTGATAAAAGATTGACAGTTAGTTATTTAAAGAATAAATTTAAAAAAAGAACTATTCCTATTAAAACCATCTTATTAGATCAAAGTATAATAGCTGGGATTGGTAATATTTATGCTAACGAAATACTCTTTTTAGCTAAAATTAATCCATTAAGAAGGGCTAATGAATTAAATAATCAAGAATTAAAATTAATTATTAAATATGCTAAAAAGGTATTAAAAGAAGCTATTAAATTAGGGGGTACTACTATTAGAAGTTATTTATCTTTAAATAATAAAAAGGGTTTATTTCAAGAACGTTTATTAATTCATGGCAAACAAAATAAGCCTTGTTTAAATTGTCAAACAATGATTAAAAAAATATATATTAATGGTCGAGGTACTTATTATTGTCCTAAATGTCAAGCTTAATATTAATTAGATATTTAAAAAAGGATTGCTTATTTTGTTGGGTTATGGTATTGTAGAAACTTGTTTGGAGGAGGGATTTGTTTGGAAGCTATTAAAAACTTGACTTATGATCTAAATGATGATCCGGAGAATTTAGTAAACTTAAGAGAATTTCTTCATAATTTGGGTAAAAAAGCAGATAGGTATAGATATGGAGAAAATCTTATTGAGGATGAAATTTCTAATGATTATTATAAAGATTATCAACCATTTCCAAAAAAGGGGAAATAATTTTAAGAATAAGGGTATTACCGTAACTACCCTTATTTTTAAAATGAAAAACTATCAATACTGTCAATATCAAATGAAAATGTCACAAAAACAATTAAACATTAACCGAAAATTTT
>CAZBGR010000024.1:0-11084 GCA_964491535.1 uncultured Muribaculaceae bacterium | reverse complement strand
CTTGTAAGTTAATAAATTGTTTTAAAGCTCCTATATAATTGCCAAGTGTTAATTCACCAGTTGGTTGAATACCCGAGACTAAACGTTTCATAACATCACTTCCTCTTTATATTTTAACATGAATTTTGGTATTTGTAGCTTTTTATTGTATTTTAAAAAATATAACAATTTTTCTATAATATTTTATCAATTATTCCATACGCTAAGGCTTCTTCAGATGACATAAAGTAATCTCGTTCAGTATCTTTTTCAATGTCAGTTATTTTTTTATTAGTATTTTTAGCTAAAATTTTATTTAGCTTTTCTTTTGTTTTTAAAATGTGTTCTGCGGCAATCTTTATTTCGGTTGCCTGTCCTTGGACACCACCTAAAGGTTGATGAATTAATATCTCAGCGTTTGGTAAAGCAAAGCGTTTGCTCTTTTTCCCACTAGCTAAAAGAAAGGCCCCCATTGAAGCAGCTATCCCCACACAAATAGTTGACACATCACTTTTAACATAATTCATAGTATCAAAAATGGCCATCCCAGCGGTAATAGATCCTCCATTAGAATTTATATATAAATTAATATCATCATTATTTAGACTATCTAAATAAAGAAGTTGAGCAACAATATTATTGGCTAGACTATCATTGATATCTCCAGCTAATAAAATAATTCGATCTTCTAATAATCTAGAATATAAATCATAGGCCTTTTCTCCACTACTTGTTTTTTCAATGACAGTTGGAATTAAATTCATTTTATCACCTTCTTTATATATATTTAGTAAATGAGATGTAAAATATACCATTTCAACTATGACAAAAGATGCATTATTTGATAAAATAGAGGTATCTTAATAGAAAGGTGGGTTTCTATGTTTGTGATTAAAGTTACACATAAAAATAAGACTTATGAATTTCCTAAAGATGTAACGATGTTAGAAATTAGTAAAAGGGTTCAATCTAAATATAGATTTCCTATTATTATTGGGGCTATTAATAATAAATTGGTAGATTTAAATACAAAAGTAAGCTGTGATAGTGAAGTAGATTTTTTTGATGTATCTACTACCGCGGGTAATAAAGCTTATGAACGAGGTTTATTATTTTTATATATTAAAGCAGTTAAAGATGTATTAAATAGTGATGTTATTATTGAACATTCAATTGATCGTGGGGTTTATAGTGAAGTATTAACTGATAATAAAATTATTAATGAAGCTGAAGTAACTAAGATAGAGACTCGGATGCATGAATTAGTAAAATTAAATATTCCTTTTGAAAAAATCAGCGTTGCTAGAATTGATGCTATAGATTTTTATGAAGCTAATAGGCAATTTGATAAAGCAAAAGGTTTAAAATATATTAGTAATACTTTTGTTAATATTTATAGGTTTGATGATATATACAGTTATTTTTTTGGGGATATTCCAATTAATAGTTCTTATTTTGATTGCTTTAAATTAACTCTTATTGAGCCTAATGGGATTGTTGTTAGATATCCTAATATGTTTTTAGATTGTCAAATAGTAGATTATGTTGAACGTAAAAAATTATTTGATGAGTTTAGGAAATATCGTCATTGGTGTGATACGATTAAGATTAATAATATTGCTGATTTAAATGATATTATTACTAAAGGTAATATTGATAATATTATTTATTTAAGTGAAACAGAACAAAACAGTAGATTGTTTGATATGGCAAAAGATATTAAAGATAGAGAAGGTATTAAAATTATTTTAGTGGCGGGACCTTCATCTTCCGGTAAAACCGTCAGTGCTAAAAAATTAAGCCTTTATTTAAGAAGTGTAGGGATTAATACTTATTTTGTTTCGTTAGATGATTATTTTTTTGATAAAGTTAAAACTCCTAAAAAAGAGGATGGTAGTTATGATTTTGAATCAGTACGAGCGATTAATATTGAACTTCTTCATCAACAATTAAAGAAATTATTAAGGGGAGAGAAGGTATTGTTACCACAATATGATTTTCATACTGGCAAGAGTGAATTTAAAAATAAAAGATTAAAATTAGCTAAAAATGATATACTAATAATTGAAGGTTTACATGCTTTAAATAATGATTTAACTTCTTTTATTGATAAAGAACAAAAATATAAAATTTATATTTCGCCATTAACTAATGTTAATATTGATAATCATAATCGAATTACAACTACTGATAATAGATTACTTAGAAGAATGATAAGGGATGCTAGGTTTAGAGGTTATAATGCTTCATCAACTTTAGCTAGTTGGTCTAAAGTTAGAGCGGGAGAAGAACAATATATTTTCCCTTATCAAGATGAAGCCGATGTTATTTTTAACACTTCATTAATTTATGAATTTGGAGTGATTAGATTATATGCTGAATCATTATTGTTTTCCGTTTCAGAAAAAGATCCTAATTATGGAGAGGCAATTAGATTAATTAATTTACTTAGAAATATTTTACCGATTATTAGTACGCATATTCCTTTTGATTCAATTCTTAGGGAATTTATTGGCGATGGTTTATTCCAACGCAAAGAATAGGAGGTATAATTGATGGCTATAAAAGTAGCAATTAATGGGTTTGGAAGAATAGGAAGGTTAACTTTTAGAATATTAGCTGATGATCCTTTTTTTGAGGTGATAGCGATTAATGATTTAGGCTTAGCTAGTGATTTAGCTTATCTTTTAAAGTATGATAGTATTCATGGACGTTTTAAACAACGTAGTATTAAAGAAATAAATGGAAAGATAGTAGTTGATGATAAAAAGATTGATGTTTTTTGTGAAAAAGATCCTACTAAATTACCATGGCAAAAGTTAGGAATTGATTTGGTTTTTGAATGTAGTGGAGCTTTAACTACTAAAGAAAAAGCTAGTGGTCATCTTAAAGCGGGAGCTAAGAAGGTAATTATTTCAGCTCCGGCTGGTAGTGATCTTAAAACTATTGTTTATAATGTTAATCATCTATTTTTAACTAGTGAAGAAGAGATAATTTCAACTGCTAGTTGTACGACTAATTGTTTAGCGCCTGTTTTAAAAGTATTAGATGATGCTTTTGGCATTAAAAAGGGTTTTATGACCACTATTCATGCCTATACTAATGATCAAGCTATTTTAGATGTAGCGCATCCTAAAGGAATATATTCAAGAAGGGGTCGAGGAGCAGCTTCTAATTTAGTACCTACCTCAACTGGGGCTGCTTCAGCAATTGGTTTAGTAATGCCTAATTTAGAAGGTAAATTAGATGGGACAGCTCTTCGAGTTCCAGTAGCGGATGGTTCGGTTATTGATTTAGTTTTAGAATTAAAACTAAACATAGATAAAGATAGTATTAATCAGGCTTTTAAAAAGATAGATAATGAAACTATTTTATATACTGAAGATCCAATAGTATCAAGTGATGTTATTGGTACTTGTTATGGAGCTTTAGTAGATGGTTTAGCAACTAAAGTACTTGATGTAGATAACAGACAATTAATCAAGGTTTTAGCTTGGTATGATAATGAAATGGGTTATTGTGCCCAAATGGTAAGAGTAGCTAAATATTGGTTTGAATTGAAAAAAATAATTGAGGAGAAAAGATGAAAACAGTAGTTGATTTTCCCTTAAAGGGTAAAAGAGTTATTGTTAGAAGTGATTTAAATGTACCATTTGAAGATGGTATTATTACTGATGATAATCGTCTTAAAGAAAGTGTTGAGACGATAAAGTTTATTTCTGATTGTGGAGGAAAAGTAATTATTTTATCTCATTTAGGTAGAGTTAAAGATGAATTAACTAAGGATAAATATAGTTTAAAACCTATTGCCTTGAGATTAAGTGAATTATTAAGAAAAGAAATTAAGTTTATTCCTTATACTAAGGGGTTAGAAGTAAATCAAGCTGTTAATAAGATGAATAACAGAGATATTATTATGCTTGAAAATACCCGTTTTGAAGATTTGGATGGTGGCAAAGAAAGTTCTAATAATGATGATTTAGCTAGTTATTGGGCATCTTTAGGAGATATATTTATTAATGATGCTTTTGGAACTGTTCATCGTAATCATGCTTCTAATGTAGGGATAGCTAAACATTTACCCAGTGGAATTGGCTTTTTAATGAAAAAGGAAATAGAATCTTTAACCGAAGCTATTAATAAACCTAATAGACCTTTAGTAATTATTTTAGGAGGGTCTAAAGTGGCTGATAAAATTGGTTTAATTAAGAATTTAATTAAGATAGCAGATTATTTGTTAATTGGGGGTGGAATGTGTTTTACTTTTTTAAAAGCTTTAGGTTATAAGGTAGGTAGTTCAATGGTTGATGATAACCATTTAGATTTTTGCCTTGAGTTATATAAGGCTAATCAAGATAAGATTTTATTGCCAACTGATATAGTAACCGGGACTGCTTTTGTCCCAACTACTACTTCAAGATTAACTTCTATTAATAATATAGGACCTAATGAGATAGGAATGGATATTGGAATTGAAACAATTAATAATTTTCGAAAGATTTTATTAGAGGCTAATACTATTATTTGGAATGGTCCAGTTGGTGTTTTTGAAATTGATAAATTTAATGTTGGAACTAGGAAGCTATGTGAGGTTTTAGCTATTAGTCGAGCTAAAAAGATTATTACAGGAGGCGATACTGCTTTTGCCGTTATTAAATTTGGTTATCAAGATAAAGTAAATCATATTTCAACTGGTGGTGGAGCAGCCCTTCAATTATTAGAAGGAAAACAGTTACCTGGTTTAGAAGTTATAAATAATAGGTAAAGGAGTGAGGTAATGACTAAAATGATTGTTATTAATCTTAAAATGCATTTTACTAAAGAAGAAATGAAGGCTTATCTAGATAGTTTAAAGAATAAACTAGATCATAAATTAAAACTTATTATTTGTCCTTCTTATTTATATTTAACAATGTTAAAAGATTATCCTTTTAAAATAGGTGCTCAAAATGTTTATTATCAACCTAAAGGGGCCTATACAGGTGAAGTGTCTTCTTTTCAATTAAAATCATTAGCGGTAGAATATGTTTTATTAGGTCATAGTGAAAGAAGATTTTATTTTAAAGAAGATGATTTATTAATTAATAAAAAAGTAAAGGCTGTCTTAGACGCTAAACTTAAACCAATTATTTTTATTGGTGAAACAAAAGAAGAAAAAGAAGAATTAAAAACAGCTCTTATTTTAAAAAACCAATTATTAATTGCTTTAAAAGATATAAAAGTTGATGATTTAAATAATGTTATCATAGCTTATGAACCTAGATGGGCTGTTGGTAGTGGTAATGTGCCAACGATAGTGGAAATAAAAGATACTATTAATTACATCAAGGATATAATTAATAAAAACTTTGACAAGGAACTTAAAGTTTTATATGGAGGAAGTGTTAATAAAGATAATATAAAAGCTATTAATAATTTAAATAACGTTGATGGTTTATTAATAGGCTCTTCAGCTTTAAATGAGGTTTATTTAATTTCAATGTTAAATAATCTAAATTAAAGAAAATAATTAATAATATAAGCAGTAAGAATGTAGTAATACATTCTTTTTAAATTAAATTTACCTTTCGACAAAATTCGTCATCATCGATATATATAATTAAAATTACTATCATATAAGTGGAGGATAAAATGAATAAAAAGAAAGAAATAGGGGTTTTAATGGTTGATGATAACGAAAATTTAGTTAGAATGATTAAAGAATATTTTAGTAGTCATCTTCGAATTGATATTGTTTTAGAAGCTTATGATGGAGCGGAAGCAATTGATAAGATTGAACAAAATCAAGAATTATTCGATGTTTTAATTCTTGATTTATTAATGCCTAATAAAGATGGAATTTATGTATTAGAAGAAATGAAAAAGAAAAAAATTAATAAACCAATTATTATTTCAACCTCTTATAATGCTGAGGATATGATTAGAAGAGTATCTAAGTATAACGTTAATTATTTCATTTTAAAACCTTTTGAATTATCTGATTTAGAAAAAAGAATTATTGAATGTGTAGAAAAAAGAATTGATGAAGGTCGAGTTTTAAATTTATATCATAATAATCTTCAAATATCAGTTACTAAGTTATTGCATGAATTGGGAGTTCCTTCTCATATTAAAGGGTATCAATATATTAGAGAAGGTGTTATTATGCTTTATGAAAAACCAGATATTATTGGAGGGATAACTAAAGAATTATATCCTGAAATAGCTCAAAAATATGAAACAACTGTTTCTAGGGTAGAAAGAGCAATTAGGCATGCAATTGAGGTTAGTTGGAATAGAGGAGATTGGAAATTGATGGAGGATATTTTTGGGCATAGTGTTGATATAGATAAAGCTAAGCCAACTAATTCAGAGTTTATCGTTACTATTGCTGATAAATTAAGATTAGAGTTTTATCGAGTGGCTAGCTAAATTATTAAAAAATAAAATTTATAATTAATATTACAATCTTATTATTAAAAACTATTTAATAGTTTTTTTCTTTTTTTTATGATATTATTATTTTAACAATGGAGGTGTTAAATTGGGCCCTATTTTATTAGTTATTTTAGATGGTGTTGGAGTAAGAGAAGAAGTTCGTGGTAATGCTTTTAAACAAGCTTATAAACCAAATTTAGATTATTTAATTAATACCTATCCTCATAGTTTGTTAGACGCTAGTGGGGTATCAGTCGGTTTACCTGAATATCAAATGGGTAATAGTGAGGTAGGTCATTTAAATATCGGAGCAGGCAGAATTGTTCATCAACCTTTAGAATTAATTAATGAAAAAATAAATGATCAATCAATTCTTAATAATAAATATATTAAAGAAGTAATTAATCATGTTAAGGAAAATGATAGTAAATTACATATTTTGGGAATGTTAAGTGATGGTGGTGTTCATTCTCATCTTTCTCATTTTTTAGCCCTTTTAGAATTAGCTAAACACTATAATATTGAAAAACTTTATTTTCATCTTTTTACTGATGGGAGGGATACTTTACCTAAAGTTGCTAATTCTTATTTTGAAGAGTTATTAGCAAAAATAAATGAAATAAGAATTGGTAAAATAGCTACCATAAGTGGTCGTTATTATGCAATGGACCGAGATAAAAGATGGGATCGTACTAAGAAGGCTTATGATGTTATTGTTAATGGAATAGGCCCTAAGTATGAGAGGGTCAAAGAAGTTATCGAAGATAATTATTATAACCAAAGATATGATGAGTTTATTGAGCCTAGTTTATTAAATGAAGAAGGGCTTATTAATCATCATGATGGAATTATTTTTGCTAATTTTCGTCCTGATCGAGCGACTCAATTATTAACGGCAATTACTAATCAAAATTTTAAAAACTTTGAAACAAAAAAAATAACTAATCTAAAGTTAGTCTCATTAATGCCCTGTGTAGAATCAGTTATAGGACATTATGCGTATCGTTTAGAGACTTTAGTAAACACTTTAGGTTCTTATTTAGCTAATCTAGGTTTTAATCAACTTCGTTTAGCGGAGACTGAAAAATATGCTCATGTTACTTATTTCTTTGATGGGGGTAAAGAAAAGGTTTTAGATGGTTGTAAAACTATTTTAATTAATTCACCCAAGGTAGCAACTTATGATTTGAAACCAGAAATGAGTGCTTATGAAATGACTGATGTGTTATTAAAAGAATTAGATAAGCATCATTATCATTTAATAGTTTTAAATTACGCTAATGGGGATATGGTAGGCCATACTGGAAATTTAGAAGCTTCTATTAAAGCAATTGAAGCAGTTGATGAAAATTTAGGGAAGTTATATACCAAAATAAAAGCTAAAGGGGGTTTATTAATTGTTACCGCCGATCATGGTAATTGTGAACAAATGCTTGGTGATAACGATGAGATGTTAACTGCCCATACTACTAATAAAGTCTATTTTATTATTAGTGATAAAGGTTATCAGTTAAAGGACGGTAAATTAGGTGATATAGCACCCACTATTCTTACTTTAATGAAGCTTGAAATACCTAAAGAAATGACGGGCGATATTTTAATTAAACCTTTTTAATGATTATTGATATGTTATAATCTTAATTAGGAAGTGATAAGATGATTATTAATGTTTTGGTAGAACAACGAATAGGTGATAATAATCAATTATTTAGTTATCTTGTTCCTAGTCAATTATTTGATAAAATTAAAATAGGAATTAGGGTTTTAGTCCCTTTTGCTAATAGACAATTAGAAGGTTTTGTATTAGCTATTTTAAATGAAAACAAAACTAACAAAACATTAAAAGAAATTATTAAAATTATTGATGAATTTCCTATATTAAATAAAGAAGCTATTAAGCTTGGGAAATATATGAGTGATTTTTATTTAGCACCACTTATTGATTGCTATCAAACAATGTTACCAATCGCTTTAAAAGCTAAACAAAAAAGAAAGATAACTATAAAATTAGCAACTTATCTTAAGTTAAATAAGAGTAAGGAAGAAATAAATTCTTATTTAAATAAGAGTAAAGCTCCAAGACAAAAAGAAATATTAAGTAAGCTTTTAGATAAAGAGCTCCTTAATAAAAAAGATATTAAAAGTTTAAGTGCTTTAAAGAGTTTATTAGCTAAAGGGTTAGTTATTGAAGAATATAAAGAATTATATCGCTTAGTTGAAGATAAACCTATAAAGGTCGTTAGACCTATTTTAACTATTGATCAACAAAGAGTTATTAATAAAATATTATCCAGCTCAAAAAAGATATCTTTATTACATGGTGTTACTGGTAGTGGAAAAACAGAAGTTTATATGAGATTAGTTGAAGAAATAATAAAAGATAATCAGCAAGCTATTATTTTAGTGCCTGAAATAGCTTTAACTACTCAATTAGCTACTACTTTTAAAAATCGTTTTAAAAGTAAAGTAGCTATACTTCATAGTCGTTTAAGTATAGGTGAAAAATATGATGAATGGCGCAAAATAGAAAGAGGGGAAGTCTTAATAGCGATTGGGGCTAGAAGTGCTGTTTTCGCTCCTTTTTCATCACTTGGTATTATTATTATTGATGAGGAACATGAAGCTACTTATAAACAAGAAAATAGCCCCCGTTATAATACTTTTGATATTGTTTTATATCGTGCTAAATATCATCAAGCTAAAATAGTTTTAGGGAGTGCTACCCCTTCCTTAGAAAGTTATGCTCGAGCAAAAAGAGGTTTGTATAATTTATTAGAATTAAGGAAACGTATTAATCAAAAAGAGTTACCTAAAGTTATGATTGTTGATATGAAGAATAGTCTTAAAGAAGGCTATCCTATTTTTTCTAAAGAATTAATTAAAAATATAGAAGCAAGACTCTTAAAAAAAGAACAAATTATGATTTTACTTAATCGAAGGGGTTATGCGACAGTTGTTACTTGTCAAAATTGTGGTTATACTTATAAATGCCCTAGTTGTGATATTAGTTTAACTTATCATAAAACAAGCGATATCTTAAGATGTCATTATTGTGGTTATGGAACAAAAAGGGATGATTATTGTCCTCTTTGTAAACAAAAAAGTCTTAATCAATATGGTCTTGGAACTGAAAAGATTGAAGAAGAAATAAAGAAGCTAATCCCTAAGCTTAGAGTTGTTAGAATGGATTCTGATACTACTTCTAGAAAAGGAACTCATGCTAAAATAATCAAAGATTTTAATCATCATCAATATGATTTATTATTAGGTACCCAAATGATCGCTAAAGGGTTAGATTTTAAAAAAGTTACTTTAGTAGGCGTTATTAATAGTGATCAAGGTTTAGATATTCCTGATTTTAGAAGTGGAGAACGAACTTTTCAACTTTTAAGTCAAGTGGCAGGAAGATCAGGTCGAAGTCATATTGAAGGGGAAGTAATTTTTCAAACCTTTAATCCTAATCATTATATTATTCAAATGGCTAAAGAACATAACTATATAGGATTTTATCAACAAGAAATGTTAATTAGAAAAAAACTAAATTATCCTCCTTTTTGTTTTATTGTTTTAATTAAAATATTAGCTAAAGATTATCAGTTAGGATTTAAGGAAGCTAAAAAGATAGGTGTTTATCTGCGAAAGAATTTAGTTAACAATATAGTTTTAGGACCTACGGCAGCGTCATTATTAAAAGTAAATAATATTTATCATTTTCAATGCCTTATAAAATATAAAAAAAGATTTGATTTAGAATGGCCTTTAAAAAAGATACTTAAACATTATCAAAACAATTATAAATTAAAATTAGAGATTAATTTTAATCCTTATCAATTATAAAAATAATTTATTGAGAAAGTAATGATTATACAATATAATAAAAAAGAGAGGTAAAAATGAAAAAAATAATAATTATTAATGGGATGGGTGGTAGTGGTAAGGATACCTTTATTAAATATGTTGCTAAATATACAAAAGTAATTAATTTTTCATCAATTGATAAAGTAAAAGAAGTTGCTAGTTATGCTGGTTGGCAGGGAAAGAAAACAGAAAAAGATCGCAAGTTTTTAAGTGATTTAAAAAAGCTTATGACTGATTATAATGACATGCCTTTTAAAACAATGAAAAAAGTAGTAACTGAATTTAATAAAAAAGATAATTTTTCTAAAATTTTATTTCTTCATATAAGAGAACCAGAAGAAATAAAAAGAGCAGTTACTTCTTTTAAAGCTGTAACTTTATTAATAAGAAAACCCGATGTTCCTATTATTACAAGTAATTATTCAGATGCTAATGTTGAAAATTATAATTATGATTATATAATTATTAATATTACTTTAAAGGAATTAGATTTAGAGGCTAAGAGCTTTGTCCAACAATTAAAATTTGATGTTAAGTGTTAAATATAAAGAACAAGGTATTGTTGAAAATGATTATAAAAAAGAGTTGGTTTAATTATTAATATTTTATTATAGTAATATTTAAAGTTGTTATGATTTTTTAATCCCAAAACCATTTTACACTATCGTTTTGGGATTAGGGTAGTAAAAAGGAAGACCTTCTGTTAAAATATAATTATCTAATTATAAAGGAGGCCTTCCAATGAATATTATATCAGATAATTACAATCTTGTCTTAAAAAAACTTATATTTAATTCATTAAACGACAATCTAATCAAGGAGTTTAACAA
>CAZBGR010000023.1:0-11142 GCA_964491535.1 uncultured Muribaculaceae bacterium | reverse complement strand
AACTGTGACAAAATCAAATGATAACATACTATGACATTATCATATGATAATCATAGAGATGCGATGTTAATAAAATAGCAATTGTAAACTTTTTATTTTTATTATATACTTATTAAGTAAGGATGATTAAAAATGAAGTTAAAATATTTTTTAAAGCATCAAGATAAATTTAGTAAAGCTAGATATGGATTATTAAAAATGACTCGTGGTGATTTTGAAACTCCAATGTTCATGCCGGTTGGTACTTTAGGTTCAGTAAAAACATTATCTCCTGAAGAAGTAAAGGCTTGTGGAAGTGCTATTATGTTATGTAATACTTATCATTTATGGTTAAGGCCAGGTGAAGAAATAATTGAAAAGGGGGGTGGTTTACATTCCTTTATTAATTATGATTTACCTATTTTAACTGATAGTGGTGGTTTTCAAGTTTTTTCACTAGCTGATAGAAGAAAGATTACTGATGAAGGTGTTTATTTTAAAAATCATTTAGATGGAAATAAATTATTTTTATCCCCTGAAAAATCTATTGCTATTCAAAACAAATTAGGGGCTGATATTATTATGAGTTTTGATGAATGCCCTCCTTATCCAGTATCTTATGATTATATGAAAAAAAGTATCAAAAGAACTTTATTATGGGCTAAAAGAGGTAAAAAAGCTCATTTAAATAATAAACAAGCTTTATTTGGAATAGTTCAAGGGGGAGCTTATCAAGCTTTAAGAAAACAAAGTGCCCTTGATATAGTTAAACTTAATTTTGATGGTTATGCTATTGGTGGTGTTAGTGTTGGTGAAGATAAAAAAACAATGTATCAAATGATTAATGATAGTATTTTTTATTTGCCCGAAGATAAAGTTCGTTATTTAATGGGAGTCGGTGAGCCAGTTGATATTATTGAAGCGGTATCAAGAGGAGTTGATTTATTTGATTGTGTGCAACCTACTAGGTTAGGAAGGCATGGTAATGCTTTTACTAAAGATGGTAAAATAAACTTAAGAAATAATAAATTTAAAGAAGATTTTAAGCCTCTTGAAAAGGATTGTGATTGTTATACTTGTAAGCAGTACACCAAGGCCTATCTTCATCATTTAATTAAAGCTAAAGAATCTTTGGGAAGTCGTTTGTTATCAATTCATAATCTTCGTTTTTTAATTAAGTTAACTGAAGATATAAGAGTTAGTATTAAAAGAGGAGATTTTTTAACTTTTAAAAATAATTTTATTACAAGATATAATAATTTAAAAGGAGATGGTAATTGATGAAATGTCCAAATTGCAAACAACAATTAGTTAGTCAAAAGGATTTTTGTATTAATTGTGGTCAAGAATTAAAAACCAATTTTAAAGGGATATCAATAAAATGGGTAATTGCGATTATGGTTTTTTTAGTTTTAGTTGGAGTCATAGTTGTTTTAGCAATAATGTATTATGGAACAGATCGTGAATTAGATCGTTATCTAAATGATGAACCTGAAAATAAAGAACCTAAGGGAGATTAATTATTACTTTTATCCTTTTTATTAATTTTAATTATGCTACCCATCATTGCTGAAGTTATAATTATAAGATAATAAATAAGAGTTCTTAAACCTATTTTAAAACTAAAACATAGTGATAAAAGAAAAAAGATTATAATAATCATCAAAGATAATTTAAGGCCAGCTAACCATCCTTTTTTAAGTTCTTGTTTAGAAACTTTAAAGCCTCCTATAAATAATGAAATAAAAACGGCTATTAATTTACCAATATCTAATAAAGAGTCATTAATAATATTAAAATAATGAAGCATAGTTAATAAAAGGATTAAAACAATAAGATAAAGAAAAGTATAAGCGATAGCTTTAAAATAATTTTTCATTATATCACCTGCATTAAAATATATTCTTAGTATAAAAAATTATTACTTAGCCCATAACTTAAATAGGTGATTAGATGAGTTATGTTATTATAATTATTAAAATTACTTTTTTTTACTTTTTCATAGCCGCTACTTATCGAATAATGGGGAAAAGAGAAGTGGGTCAATTAGGAATTATGGATTTAATTGTATCTATTTTAATTGCTGAATTAACAGCTTTAAGTATTGAAAGTAGTGATAAATCAATCTTATATACGCTTATTCCTATTTCTTTTTTAGTTTTTATGCAAATGGCAGTTGCATATTTATCACTTAAAATACCTAAATTAAGAACAATTTTTGATGGTAAACCATCACTTATTATTAATCGAGGTCATTTAAATTTTAAAGAAATGATTAAACAGCGTTATAATTTAGATGATTTATTACTACAACTTAGAGAAAAGGGAATTAAAAGTATTGAAGAGGTTGAATATGCTATTTTAGAAAATAATGGGAAGTTATCAACTTTTATTTATAAAAAGCATCAAAAAACAGTTATTTTTCCTATCCCTTTGATTTTAGATGGTCAGATTCAAACTCTTACTTTAAAAGTGTTAAATAAAAATGAACGATGGTTAAAAAAATTATTAAAGCGTCATAATCTTAATTTAGATGATATTTTTTATGCTTTTTATAAAGGAGATCAAACTTTTATTATTAAGAAAAGTGAAATGTTAAATTAATTAATAAATACATTTCTTAATTTTAGATAGTTAAAAATAGTAACAATAAAAATATTTACAATAGTGGCAATAAGAAGAGCATATAGACCAATTTTTAAAAAGGATAATAAATATAATAATAAGATTTTAATAATCATGCCAATGACGGTGCTCATCATCGCTTCTTTAGCTTTATTAACGGCTAATAAAGTAGAAGTAAGGGGAATTTGTAAATAATAAATTAAAAAGAAAGGAGCCATTATTTTTAGATATTGATTACCAGCAGTGGTATTATAAATTATTTTTAAAAAGAAATCAGGGTTACTTATAAAAAAAATGGTTGTTAATAAACCTATTCCTAAAGATAATCCAAAACCTTGTTTTAACTTATGCTTTACATAAGTTATTTTTTTATTTACATAACCTTTACTTATAACAGGGATTAACAGTGATGATATGGTTTGAGCAAAAAAGGCTGGCATCATTAATAAAGGTAAAACATAACCATTAATGATTCCATATTCACTAATAATATAAACGCTTGAATAGCCTATTTTAGCTAAAGTAGCCGTTAAAATAATTGGTTCAAAGAAATAACCAATTGATCCAATTAGACGGCCACTAGTAGTAGGGATGCTGATGTTTAAGACATCTTTAATTATTTCTTTATCAGGCATAATATCTTTTTTAGTCATTGTTATTTTTTTAGGAACAAAAAAAATAAGAATAATGATCGAAGTTAATTCACTTATAATGTTAACTAAGACTACTCCTGAAATAGCCACTTCTAAACTTTGTTTTAATAAAATTGGGATTAAAACAATAATTAAAACAAGTCTAATTATTTGTTCACAAATATGAGAAATGGAATGAGGAATCATTTTTTCTTTACCAAAGAAGTAGCCTCTTATAATGCTAGAAAGGCTAATAAAGGGTAAAACAAAAGCGATAGATAATAAAGGATAGTAGGTTCTACTATCATGTAATAAATTACTAATTAAAGGACTAAATAAATAAATAATGATTAATAAAATAATATTTAATAATAAAGATACTGGAATAACAGAAAAAATAATCTTTTGACCTCTGTTTTTATTTTCAGCTACTAATTTAGAAATGGCTACTGGAAAGCCAAAAGTCGTAATATTAATGAACAACATAAAAGTAGGTAAAATAAGCATATATAAGCCAATTCCTTCAAGACCTATATATCTAGTAGTTGTAATTTTAATAATCATTCCTAATATTTTAGTTATTATCGCTCCACTTAATAAGATAAAAGCATTTGTTATAAATTTGTTTTTAGTCAACTTATCACCTTTAAAATTTTTGTTTTTTGTACTATAATAATATGGTGAGTAAAGATAAAATATTTAAAGGGATAAAAAGTTAGCTAGAAAGGGAAATTCAATTATAAAAGATAAATGTAATTGATTTAGGTGCTTAAATGGAACTTAAGTTTAATAGTTTAAAAGAATTATATCTACGTTTAAAACCGGCTTTAGCAACTAAAAAAAGATTGTGTTATCAACGAGGTCTTAAATATATTAAAGAAGAAGATATTTGGAATTATTTAAAGGATACTAAATGGAAATCTACTATTAATTTATCATTAGCAGATATGGTTAATGATATTTTAGGTAGTGATGAAGAAGTTATTGATAATTATATGAAAAATATTTTAATAACTAGTAAACGAAAATTAAATTTAAAAGATAATTAACAAGGAGTTTTAAAGAATGAATAGTAAGTTAATAAAGTATTATAGTTTTATTATTTTAATTATAGCCATCATCGGGGTTTTATTTTATCCTCTATTAACTAATCTTAAATATGGTTTAGATTTACAAGGGGGTTTTGAAATATTATATCTTGTTAAACCTCTTGATAAACAATCATTAACTAAAGGGATGGTTAATAATACTTATAAAACAATGTTAAAAAGAATAGATGTTTTAGGTGTTAGTGAACCAGATATTATTATTGAGGGTCATGATCGTATTAGGGTTCAATTAGCTGGTGTTACTAATAAAGAAGCCGCTAGGGATATTTTAGGTAAAGTAGCTAGTTTAACTTTTCGTGATGTTTATGATGAATTATTAATGGCCAGTGATGTTTTAGAAAGTGGGGCTGCTAAATTAGGGGCTGATCAATATGGTAAATCAGCAGTTGCTTTAGCAATTAAAGATAAAGATAAGTTTTATCAAGTAACTAATAAAGTAAAAGATTATCAAGATAATCGAATCGTTATTTGGCTTGATTTTGAAGAAGGTCAAGATAGTTTTAAAGAAGAAGAAATTAAATGTGGATCTTTTAGTAATTCAAAATGCTTATCAGCTGCTATTGTATCTCAAGCTTTCGCTAGTGATGTTATTATTCAAGGAAACTTTAGTAAAGAAGAAGCTACTGCTTTAGTCGAATTAATTAACTCAGGGTCATTGCCAACAAAATTAGAAGAGATTTCTTCACGTTCAGTTGGTTCCTTATTAGGAGATCAAACTTTAACTAAAACCTTAACAGCCGCTATTATAGGATTTCTTGCTATTTTAATCTTCTTATTTATTGTTTATCGTTTAGCTGGTCTTATTGCTGGTTTGAGTCTTCTTTTATATACCTTTTTAGTCTTATTAATCTTTTGGTTAATAGGAGGAGTTTTAACTCTACCCGGTATTACCTCTCTTTTATTAGGAATTGGAATGGCAATTGATGCTGCAGTTATTAGTTTTGAACGAATAAAAGAAGAATTGAGAAACAAATTATCATTATCAAAAGCTTTAAAAAAGGGTTATCAACAATCATTTACTTCTATTATGGATGCTAATATTACTACTATTATAGCGGCTATTATTATGTTTATTTTTGGTGAAAGTAGTATTAAAGGTTTCGCGACAGTGCTTATTATAAGTACTATTATTACAATCTTAGTTATGGTTTATTTAGTTAAATATATAATTATTCTTTTAGCTAAAACAAAGTATTTTGATCATAAATTATCAACATTTATTAATTTTAAAGCTAAGAAAACAATCGCTACCCAAACTGATTTGTTTAAACTGTATAAAATATTTATGCCTCTTTCTTTATTAATTATTGTTTTAGCTAGTTGTTTTTTCTATACTAAATCTTTAAATTTAAGTATCGATTATAAAGGGGGAACTTTTATTAATTTAACTTCTAATCATAAATTATCTATTACTGAAATAAAAGATGATTTAAAAGAGTTTAATCTTCAATATAATGATTTAGATCATGGTAGTGGGGGTAGCCTTTATTTTAAATTAGATAAGGTTTTAACTAAAGGGGAAATAAGTAACTTAGAAGCTTATTTTACAAAAAAGTATCAAGCTCAAACTGAAATAGGAGTAGTTTCTAATATTGTTAAAAAAGAACTAACCTTAAATGCTTTTTATGCTATTATAGCAGCTTCTTTAGGAATGATGATTTATCTTTCTTGTCGTTTTAAATTTAGTTATGCTTTATCAGCTTTAATAGCTTTAATACATGATTTATTAATCGTTACTTCTTTATTTATTATCTTCCATTTAGAAATATCAATTATTTTTATAGCTGCTATCTTAGCGATTATTGGTTATTCAATCAATGATACGGTGGTTATTTTTGATCGAATTAGAGAAAAGGTAAAAATTAATTCAGCTAATATAACTACCAAAATAGCTTTAAAAGAACTTATTAATGATAGTTTAAGAGTTAGTTTATTAAGAAATATACACACAAGTTTAACGACTGCTTTACCAGTTATATGTTTAATTATCTTTGGAACCCCATCCATTTTTAATTTTAATCTTGCTTTATTAATTGGTTTAGTAGTTGGAACTTATTCTTCTTTATTTTTTGCTAGTCAATTATGGTATTTATTAGAAAGAAATAAGATTGGCAAAAAGAAAAATAAACAAATATTTAAAGATGACTTAGATGAACTTGAAATAAGCGGGATAAATAAATAAGAAGGAGATTTAAATGTTTAATTTAAAACCAAGTTTAACAATTGATAAATTATTAATAAAAGTAAAACCTTATCTAAAGAAGGAAAAGGAAAGATTGATGATTGAAAAGGCTTATTATTACGCTAAAGAATATCATCAACAACACTTAAGAAAGGATGGCAGTGATTTACTTAACCATTTATTAGCCGTAGCCTTTTTATTAACTGATATTTATGCTGATTATGCTACTTTAGCGGCTGCTTTATTGCACGAGATTCAAGCTAAAACGAATATTAGTGATGAAGAACTTAAACAACAATTTGGTTTAGAAATAAGTTCCTTAGTTAAGGGCTTTACTAAAATAAATCAATTATCATTACCTACTGAAAGTGATTATAATATTACTTATTATAAAAAAATATTAGTTGGTTTATGTGAAGATGTTAGAGTAATCTTTATTAAATTAGCTGATCGACTTCATGATATGCAAACCTTATGGTCCTTACCGATAGAAGATCAAAAGGAGATTGCCAAAGAAACACTTACCATTTTAGCCCCAATCGCTCATCGTCTTGGTTTATATAATATTAAAAGTGAATTAGAAGATTTATCATTAAAATATTATAAAAATGAAGCTTATCAAGATATTGTTAAAAAACTAAATAATACTAAAATAGAACGAGAACAAGCAATTAAAGTAATGAAAAACAAGATTAGTAATATTTTAAATAAAAATAAAATTAAACATGAAATTAAAGGTCGTTCAAAAAGCATTTATAGTATTTATAATAAATTACAAAAAGGACGTTTATTTAGTGATATTTATGATATTTTAGCTTTACGAGTTTATGTTTTAAAAGAACAACATTGTTATTTAGCATTAGGTTTAATTCATGCTCAATTTAAACCTATTCCTAAAAGATTTAAAGATTTTATTGCCATGCCTAAAGAAAATATGTATCAATCATTACATACGACTGTTTTTGGAGTGGATGGTTATTATTTTGAAATTCAAATTAGAACTTATGAAATGGATCAAATCGCTGAACATGGGATGGCTGCTCATTGGTCTTATAAAGATAAAAAAAGAAAAGATGTTTTAAGTCGTAAATTAGATATTTTTAGATCATTAATTGAATTAAATACTTCTGATTTAAATAGTAATGAATTTAAAAAACAAGTAGAACAAGAAATTCTTGATGATAATATTTATCTTTTTACTCCTAAAGGGGATGTGATTGAGCTGCCGGTTGGTAGTACCCCAATTGATTTCGCTTACCGAGTTCATAGTAATATTGGTGATAAAATGGTAGGAGCGATTGTTAATGATAATATAGTTCCTTTAGATTATGAATTAAAAGATAGTGAAATAGTTAAAATAAACGTTGATAAATCATCAAAAGGACCAACTCGAGAATGGCTGAAGATTGTTAAAACTGCCCAAGCGAAAAATAAAATAAAGAATTTTCTTAATAAAATGAATAAAGATAATCTTTTAAAAAAGGGAGAAGCTTTACTTTTAAAAGAACTTAGACGACAAAAAATAGCATTTAATGATTTTTTTAATGAACAGACTATTAAATATTTATTAAGAGAGTTATCTTTAACTAATACTTCTGAATTATATTCAGCGATTAGTTCTTCAAAAGTTTCCCTTACCCATCTTATTAATTTAGTAACTAAAGAAAAAGTATCTAAAGATAAATTAATTTTAGAAAAATTAACTAAATATGATAAAAAACCAATCTCTTCAATTAAAAATGATATTTTAATTGAAGGAATTGATGAAATAAAAATCACTTTAGCTAATTGTTGTCATCCTATTAAAGGAGATGACATTATAGGTTATATTACTAAAGGGCGAGGTATTACTATTCATCGTTTAGAATGTCATAATATTATGAATCTTAAAGAAAGAATAATAAAAGCTACTTGGAATGAAAAAAGTGATAAAAAATGGCCCGCTTATTTAATAATTGAAAGTTCTAAAGGGGATCATTTTTTAGTTGATATGTTATCTAAGATGACAGAAGCTAATATTCAAAAAATAAATGTTATAAATAATCAAGATTATATTATTTACGAAGTACTTGTATTAGTCCCTGATAAAGAAAGATTACTTAAATTAATTAACGAACTAAAACAGCTTCCAACCGTTCATAAAGTAGAAAGGGTTATAAAATAATGAGAGCAGTTATTCAAAGGACTACTAAAGCGAAAGTTAAAGTAGATAATAAAATAACAGGTCAAATTAATGATGGTTTAGTGTTATTAGTTGCTTTTAAAAGAGGAGATACCATTAAAGATATTGATTATATGGTTAACAAAATTATTAATTTAAGAATCTTTGATGATCAAAAGGGGCTAATGAATCTTTCGTTAATAGATATAAAAGGGTCCTTGTTATCAATTTCTCAATTTACATTATATGCAGATTCTAAAAAAGGAAGAAGACCTAGTTTTACTGCTTCTTTATCTTTTAAAGAAGCTGATAAACTATATCAACACTTTAATAGTAAGTTAAAGGAAACAGGGATTAAGGTAGAAGAGGGTATTTTTGGTGCTGAAATGGAAGTTACTTTAATTAATGATGGTCCAGTTACTATTATTATAGATAGTGGGGATTGATTTTGATTTTCTCGACTTTTAGCTGTTTTTTTGTTAGAATGAATTTATAACTAATCTTATAACAAGGATTAAGAAGAAGGATGATAAAGATGAAATTACAAAAACCAAAAGGAACTTATGATTTAGATGGTCGGGATGCTAATATATTTCTTTATTTAAAAGCTAAAATAGAAGATATGATGCGGCTTTATAATTATCAATTTATTAGGACCCCTAGTTTTGAATCAAGTGAATTATTTTATCGTGGGACGGGTGAGACTACTGATATTGTAACTAAAGAAACTTATGATTTTATTGATCGTGGGGGAAGAAAGATGACTTTGATTCCTGAAGGGACAACTTCAGTAGTTAGAAGTTATCTTGAGAATAAAAGATATGCTGATAAAAAACAACCCGTAAAGTTTTATTATGTATGTCCAATTTATCGGTATGAAAGGCCTCAAGCTAATCGTTTTCGTGAACACTTTCAATTTGGGATTGAAATCTTTGGTAGTCATGATCCGATGATTGAAGCGGAAGTTATTAGTATTGCAGTAAATTTATATCAAAGTTTAGGTTTAAAGGGGATTAAAGTTAAATTAAACTCTTTAGGTGATAAGCGGACTAGGCTTAATTATCGTCAAGCTTTGTTATCTTATTTTAAACCTTATTTAAATGAATTATGTGAAGATTGTAATCATCGTTATTATAAAAATCCCTTACGTATTTTAGATTGTAAGGTAGATGCTAATAAAGAAATAATGGTTGATGTTCCTAAAATTAATAAATTTTTAAGCGAATCATCAATTAATCATTTTAATTTAGTAAAAAAATATTTAGATGAATTAAAGATTAATTATCAAGAAGTGAATACTTTAGTTAGGGGTTTAGATTATTATACGGAAACTGTTTTTGAAATTGAAGCTTTAATTAAAGGTTTTGGTAGTCAAAATGTTTTATGTGGGGGAGGTCGTTATGATAATTTAATTGAAACTTTAGGCGGTCCATCAATCCCAGCGGTTGGATTTGGAATGGGAATTGAGAGATTAATGGAAGCTTTGAAATCTGAAAAAATAGTTTTACCTATTGATGATAGGATTGATTTATATGTAGTAGCTTTGACTGATAATGAAAAAGTTAAAGTTTTAAAATTAATTCAAGAATTAAGAAATAAAGGTTTTAAAGTAGATACTGATTATTTAAATCGAAATTTAAAAAAACAGTTTAAACAAGCTGATTATTTAAAAGCTAAATATATAATTATTGTTGGTCAAGAAGAACAAGAAGGGGGTTTTTTAACAATTAAAAATAATCAGATTAAAGAAGAAGTTAAAATTAATAATGAAGATTTAACGGATTATTTAAGAAAGTATTTAAACTAAAATAATCATTATTTTAATGATTATTTTAGTTATCCTTTAAATAAGATTTGTTTTTCATATAAGGGCATTGGTTTAAAGATTGCTCCATTTATATTAGCCGTTTGATACATTTGAGATAAGAGCATGACAATCATTAAGATAGTTCCCATAACAGCATACTCATTCATTAATTTAAAATAATAGCCACTTTCAAAAAATAAATAACTTATATATTGACCTAAAGCAACGGCTGTCATAAACATTAAAACATGAGTAGTAGTGTAGACTGTTCCAATAGCAAAATCAATTAAATAACTACCTAAGACAAAAATGATTGGAGCTAGAAATAAAGATCCCCCTTTCGCGAAAAAGAAATTTCTAACTTGATGGCCAAAGGCAAAATATTCAATTATGGTATAGATTAAGATAGATGTAAACATTAATTTAGCAAATTCCCATAAGCTAGTATTAATTGGTAAAAACCAATTACTTAAGATATTAGTAGGATTTGAATAAAAAAATAATAAAGTAAAAAACAAGCTAAGAATTGTAATAACAAAAAAACCAGCATATTCATAATTTTTAATTGTTTTCATTTAATCACCTATCATTATTATGATATAATACTTTTAAAATATGTATTTAATTTAATTTTAAATTAAAAAGCT
>CAZBGR010000022.1:0-12031 GCA_964491535.1 uncultured Muribaculaceae bacterium | reverse complement strand
AATTTTCCCGCTTATAATCAACTTTTTTTAGGACATTTTCCTAAGTTATTGACATGAATTATTGATAAATAACATTATAAACATCTTTATATTCATTAACTAAGATAAATTCCAAATCATCCTTTATCTCTTTAGGAATTTCATCTAAATCCCTTTTATTTTCTTTTGGAATAATAACCTTTTTTAACCCACTACGATGCGCTCCAATAGCTTTTTCTTTTAAACCACCAATAGGTAATATTTGACCCCTTAAGGTTAATTCTCCCGTCATAGCAACTTGATGAGAAACCGGTTTATTAGTTAACACACTTATTAAAGCCGTAGTTAAAGTTATCCCCGCACTTGGTCCATCCTTAGGGGTTGCCCCTTCAGGTAAATGAACATGAATATCATTATTTTCTAATAATTGATAATCTATTCCAAATTCTTCATAATGACTTTTAATATAACTAAGGGCGATATTAGCACTTTCTTTAATCACTTCCCCTAAAGAACCAGTTAATATTAAATTACCCTTTCCTTTATAAAAAGTAACTTCAATCGGTAAAATATCTCCACCAAAGTTAGTATAAGCTAAACCATTCGCTACCCCAACTCGATCTATTGATTCGTTTTCAGTATAAAAGTATTTCCTTTTCCCTAAATATTTTTCTAATTCTTTAACCTTAATATTATAAGCCTGATCTTTTATTTTATTAGTTACTATATCAGTTACTACCTTACGACAAATAGTAGCAATTAAACGTTCTAGTTCACGCACACCTGCTTCTTTTGTATAATAATTAATAATATCAATAATAACTTCATCTTTAAAACGAATTATTTTTTTATCAATACCATGCTCTTGTAATTGTTTAGGAATCAAGTGCCTTTTAGCTATATCTAATTTTTCATATTCAGTATAACCAGATAATTCAATTACTTCTAAACGATCCTTTAAAGCTTCTGGAATATTATATCCATAGTTAGCAGTTAAAATAAACATTACCTTTGATAAATCATATTCTTCTTCAAGATAATTATCATAAAAATAAATATTTTGTTCTTTATCTAATACTTCAAGTAAAGCACTAGCCGGATCTCCTTTATAATCTTTAGTCATTTTATCAATTTCATCAATTAAAAAAACCGGATTAGAGCTTCCCCCTTTTTTCATCCCCGCAATAATTCGTCCTGGACTAGCACCAAGATAAGCTTTACGATGTCCTAAAATTTCAGCTTCATCATTAACTCCGCCTACTGAAATCTTAACAAAATTACGCCCAATACTATTCGCTACACTTCTAGCTAAAGATGTTTTACCAACTCCTGGAGGCCCAACCAAACAAATAATTGGCGATTTAAAATTATCAGTTCTTTGATTAACCGCTAAAAATTCAATAATCCTAGTCTTTATTTTGTCCAAACCATAATGAGATTGATCTAAAATCTTTCTTGTTTTATTTAAATCCTTATTATCTTTAGTATAAATAGCCCATGGCACCTTTAACAACCAATCAATATAATTTCTAACCATATTAATTTCAGGTGAATTAGATGATAACATTTCAAATCTTTTTAATTCTTCTTTCAAACGATCCTTAACTTTATCAGGAGCTTTAAGGTTCTTAATTTGCATCTTTAAATCTTCTATTTCATCATCTTTAATATTCACTTCCCCTAATTCTTGTTTAATAACTTTTATCTTTTCTCTTAAAATATATTCCTTTTGAGTTTGATCTAATTGTTTTTTAACTTCTATATCAATTTTATTCTCTAACTCAATAATTTCTTGTTCTTTTTTAATATCTTCCAAAACCATTAAAACTCTAGTATAAGGATTAATAGTTTTTAAATATTCAAATTTACGTTCAAAAGGAAGTGGTAAATAAGCCGCAATTAAATCACTTATCTTCGCAATACTACCAAGATTACTAATTTGAGCTAAAATACTATTACTCATATAAGAAACACTAGTAATATAATTCTCTAGCTCTTTTAATACTTTTCCAATTAAAGCTTCTTCATCTTTTGGTGTAATAGCAAACTTAGTAACACTATCAATTTTAGCTGTTAAAATATTTTTATTAATGTTTTTTTCATAATCATCATTATATTGACAAATATTAACTCTTTCAATTCCTTCTACTACAATTCTAGTTGTTCTTTTATCAAGTTCCATCTTTAATTTCATTTTAGCCATTACCCCTATTTTAGGTAAATCTTTTAAATTTATTACTGAATCTAAAGGATTAAGAGTACTTACAATTAATAATTCATTATTATATTCTTTTTCAGCTATATTTAAAATCTTTTTATCTTTACGATTACTAATTTCCATTCTAAGTTCTGAATAAGGAAGTAAAACAACTCCTCTAAGGACAATCACCGGTAGACATTTAGCCATTACTCTCACCTCCTTATTTAGCAAGTTATTTCTTTTTTAATACCCTCTATTATATATTATTATTTTTCTTTGTCAAGTAAAAAAAGAGAGAACCTCAGTACTAAAAATCCTTAACATTATCATTTAATATTGTTTTTTCACCCCCTAATTTTTATCTGTTTAAGATTACTTTAAAATAAAGAAAAGATGATATAATGAAGTATAAAAAGAAGATTAGTTATTTCTTTATTTTATTTAACATCATATACTATTAATTGGTTTTAACAACTATTAAAATCATTTAACATAATAGATACTTATTAATTTAAACAAAAGATGGAGGAAAAATGATTAAACTTATAAAATATTTAAAGCCAAAGGAATGGGGTAAAGCTTTTATTTGTCTAGGATTTATCATTATTCAAGTTTGGCTTGATTTAAAATTACCCGAATATATATCAAGAATAACTAAACTTATTCAAACTCCCGGTAGTATTATTAAAGACATTTGGACTTTAGGTGGGTATATGTTGTTATGTGCTTTAGGAAGTTTAATAGGCGCAATTATTGTAGGTTATCTAGCATCTAAAATTGCCTCATCTTTTGCACAAAGACTTAGAAGTAAATTGTTTGATAAAGTAATCTCCTTTTCAACGGAAGAAATTAAATACTTTTCAACAGCTAGTTTAATTACTCGTTCAACTAATGATATTACTCAATTACAAATGGTTATAACTATGGGCTTACAATTAGTTGTTAAATCACCAATTATGGCTATTTGGGCAATTACTAAAATTACTGGAAAAGGTTTCAAATGGTCTTTAGCTACCGGAGGAGCAGTTATGATTATGTTACTGATTGTGATTGTAGTGATGATTTTTGTAATGCCTAAGTTTAAAAAAATGCAAATCCTAACTGATAATATTACTCGCCTAACTAGAGAAAATCTAACCGGTATACGAGTTGTTAGAGCTTATAATGCAGAAGATTATCAAGAAACTAAATTTGAAAAAGCCAATCTTGACTTAACTAATACTAATTTATTCACCAATCGAGCCTTATCAATAATGATGCCTTTAATGATGTTAATTATGAGTGGTTTATCTCTTTTGATTTATTGGATAGGGGCTTATATGATTAACGGCCTTGAGGTTAGTGATAAATTAGAAGTATTTGCTAATATGGTTGTTTTTTCACAATACGCAATGCAAATTATTATGAGTTTTATGATGCTGGTGATGATTTTTATTATGTTACCACGAGCGAAAGTATCAGCAAAACGGGTTAATGAAGTCCTTGATAAAGATTTAAGTATCTTAGAAGGAGTTAAAAGTAAAGGTAAGCAAGGACTTAGTGGAGAAATAACTTTTAAAAAAGTTAGTTTTCAATATCCGGATGCCGCTGAACCTATTCTTAAAAATATAAGTTTTAATATTAAACAAGGAGAAACTATCGCCTTTATTGGCTCGACGGGTAGTGGTAAATCAACCCTGGTTAATTTAATTCCCCGTTTTTTTGATGTAACCGATGGTGAAATTCTCGTTGATGGGATAAATGTTAAGGATTATAAATTAGAAGTTCTTCTTAATAAAATTAGTTACGTTCCCCAAACGGCTGTATTATTTAAAGGAACCGTAACTAGCAATGTTGCTTATGGTAGCAATGGCCGTGGCCAATATAAAGAAGAAAATATAAAAAGAGCCATTAGCATCGCTCAAGGAAAAGGTTTCGTGGAAAAAATGAAAGAAAAATATAAAGCCTCTATTGCACAAGGAGGAACTAATATTTCTGGTGGGCAAAAACAAAGATTAGCCATCGCTAGAGCGATTTGTAGAGAACCTGAAATATATATATTTGATGATTCATTCTCTGCCCTTGATTATAAAACAGAACGTCAATTACTTAATAATTTGAAAAAGAATGAAAATGATAGTACAACTTTAATTGTAAGTCAAAGAATAGGAACTGTAATGGAAGCTAATAAAATTATTGTCCTTGATGAAGGAAAAATAAAAGGAATTGGAACTCATAAAGAATTATTAAACAAATGCCAAGTATATAAAGAAATGGCTATCTCTCAATTAAGTGAAGAGGAGTTGATGGCATGACTCAAAAAAACAAAACCAAACCCCCTTTAGGTTTTAAAGGAAAAACGATAGGAATGAGAGGTCAACATGGTTTAGATAATTTTGAAAAAGCAAAGGATTTTAAAAAAACATGGTTGACTTTAATAAAATACAGTAAAGAATATCTTCCTGGAATTATAATTAGTCTTGTTTTAGCTTCTTTAGGGACCGTCTTTCAATTTATTGGTCCTGATAAACTAAAAGAAATAACGGATGAAATTGTAAAAGGGATCCCCATAATGGTAAATGGATTATTAATAGCTAAACCTATTAATTTAGAAGTTATCAACAAGATTGCTTGGTTATTAGTGTTTTTTTATACCTCATCAACGATACTTAGTTTTTTAGAAAATTTTATAATGGCTACTTTAACAGCTAAAATAGCTAAAAAAATGAGAACGGGGGTTACACAAAAAATTAACAAAATACCTCTTAAATATTTTGATAAAGTAAGTTATGGGGATATTATTAGCCGAATTACTAATGATATAGATACTGTAGGCCAAACCCTAAACCAAAGCCTAGATACTTTAGTTAAAGCCTCTACTTTATTGATGGGCTCTTTGTTTATGATGTTTTATACTAATTGGCTTATGGCTTTAACAACTATAATATCTACCACTATCGGTTTTGTTTTAATGAGATTGATTATGTTAAAATCTCAAAAACATTTTATTGCTCAACAACAAGGTCTTGGAGATATTAATGGGCATATTGAAGAAATATATTCAAATCATAATGTAGTTAAAGCTTATAATGGTGGTTATCAAGCTAAAGAAGCATTTGAGATTATCAATAAAACTCTCTTTGAAAGTGGTTGGAAATCACAATTTATGTCGGGTTTAATGATGCCTATTATGCATTTTATCGGTAATTTAGGATATGTGTCTATCTGTATAGTAGGGGCCTTATTAGCCATAAATGGTTATATTTCATTTGGGGTTATTATTGCTTTTATGATTTATATTCGTTTATTTATTCAACCGTTATCCCAATTAGCTCAAGCTGCTCAAGCTCTCCAAAGAACAGCTGCCGCTAGTGAACGTATCTTTGAATTTTTTGAAGAAAAGGAATTAACTGATGAAAGAAATAAAATTAAAAGATTAACAAAAGTAAAAGGTAATGTTGAATTTAAAAATGTTTATTTTGAATATGAAAAAAATAAACCAATTATTAAAGACTTTTCAATAAAAATATCAGCCGGTCAAAAAGTTGCTATTGTTGGACCTACAGGGACTGGTAAAACTACTATTGTTAATCTATTAATGCGCTTTTATGAAATTAATAAAGGAACCATCCTTATCGATAATGTCCCTTTAAATCAAGTACCCAGACAAAATATTCACGATCAATTCTGCATGGTTTTACAAGATACATGGTTATTTGAAGGCACTATAAAAGAAAATATTATCTATAGTAAACAAAATATTACTGATAACGAAGTAAAAAAGGCTTGTAAAGCAGTTGGGGTTCATCATTTTATTCAAACTTTACCTAAAGGCTATGATACTATTTTAAGTGATAAGGTTAGTTTATCAGCTGGTCAAAAACAACTTCTTACAATTGCTAGAGCAATGATTCAAAAAGCTCCTCTTTTAATCCTCGATGAAGCAACGAGTTCTGTTGATACCAGAACCGAAAAAATAGTTCAAGCAGCGATGGATAAACTAACCAATAGGAAAACCTCTTTTGTTATAGCTCACCGCTTTTCTACTATTAAAAATGCTGATTTGATTATTGTTATGAAAGATGGTGAAATTATTGAAAGTGGTAACCATCCCAACCTTCTTAAAAAGAATGGCTTTTATGCTAAGTTATATAATAACCAATTTAAATAATTATATATTTAAAAAGAGGCTTCTAAAAGCCTCCTTTTATTTTAAAACTTAATTATTTTCTTGTAAAAAGACCATTGTTTTTCTCATTCTTAAATCATATTCCATTAATTCATTACTACCAAAGTTTTTTAATATTTCATCTTTTTTTAATTTATATTGGTCCATTTTTTCTTTTATTTCCTTATCAATTTCTTCTTTAGTTACTTCTATTTTTTCTAATTTGCTTATTTCTTCGATCATTAAGCGATATAAAACAATTCTTTTAGCTTCATCATGACCTTTTTCACATAGCTGTTGATGATTAATTTTAGCAATTTTATAATATTGTTCTAAAGTTATTCCTTGCAATTTTAATTTATGTTCTAATTGACGAATCATTCTCTCTAATTCTTCTTTGATCATTTCTTCTGGAATATCTACCTCAACTCCTTGAGCAATCGCTGCTAAAATATTATCTAGATGAACATCTTCAAGTTTAGCTTTTTTAGCCTCTTTTAATTGACCCTTTACCTCTTTAATTAATTCTTCTTTATTAGTAACTCCTTCTATATCTAAATCCTTAAAGAAGTCTTGATCCATTTTGGGAATTACTTTAGTTTTTACCTCATTTATTCTTACTTTAAAAACAACCTCTTCATTTTTCAATTCTTCACTAGGATAATCCTTTGGAAAGGTTACTTTTATTTCCTTTTGATCTCCCTTTTTAGCTCCAATTAATTGATCTTCAAAACCTTCAACAAAGGTTTTACTGCCTATTTCTAATGGATAATTCGCTCCTTTACCACCTTCAAAAGGAATATTATCTTTAAAACCTTCAAAATCAATAACAGCAATATCACCTTTAATAATCTGATCATCTTTTAAAACTATTTCAGCATAACGCTCTTGAAGAGCTTTAATTTCTTTGTCTATTTCTTCATCAGTAACCTTTAAAGGTTCCTTTTTTATCTTTAAACCTTTATATTTCTTTATTTTCATTATAGGAGTTGTCATAATATTAAATAAAATATCAACTCCATCTTGATCAACTTTTTTAATATCTGCTTGCGGTTGAACAATTGGGACTAAATGATTATCAGTTAAAGCTTTAAGTAAAGCTTCATCTAAAACATAATTAATAGCCTCATTATATAATGAGGCTACCCCATATTTATTTTCATAAACATCACGAGGCACTTTCCCTTTTCTAAAACCCGCTACTTTAATTTCTTTAACTGTTTTGTTAAAGGATTTAGTTAAGGCTTGTTGCCATTTTTCTTTATCTACTCTAATTAATATTTCATGTTTATTTTGATTCACTTTTCCTCCTTAAAAGAGCTTTATTTTATATTAATAATTTTAACATCATATGAACCATTAGGACTATTAACAGTTACTACATCATTCTTCTTATATCCCATTACTGCTTGCGCTAAAGGGGATTCATTAGAAATTTTATTTAATAAAGGATTAGCTTCGTGACTACCTACAATCTGATATTTTTCAATTTCTTGATCACTTAAATATTCAATAGTTATAGTAGCCCCTATTTCAACCTTATTAGTTTTTCCTGGTTTAATTATAACGGCATCTTCTATTAAAGCTTCTAACTCCTGAATCCGAGCCTCTAATAAAGCTTGTTCTTCTCTAGCCGAATGATAATCAGCATTCTCTTTTATATCACCTAATGAACGAGCTTCTTTAATAGCTTTTATTACTTCCGGACGTTTATCAATTTTCAATAAATTTAATTCTTTTTTTATTTCATTTAAACCTTCTTCGGTTAAATATACTTCTTTTTTATTATGATTAGTCATTTTCTCACCTCTTTTTGCTTTATAAAAGAATACTATAAAACAGCATCCTTGTCAACTACTAATTTATCTATTCTTATTCGCATTAAATCATCTTTGTAAACCCTTTTAGCTAAAGGGATTTTAACTATTTGCTTTGGATGTCTAGCGACCATTAACGATTTATCTTGAAGATCATTTATAGCCTTTATTTTAAAATTTATCCTCCTAAGTGGACCAAAAATTTCAACTTCATCCCCCACTTTAAAAAAGTTTCGTTGTTCAATAATAACTTCTTTCCTTATTTCATTATAATCAAGAACAATCCCTAAAAAGTCTTGATTAGAAGTTTTTTCTCCTTTTATAAAGTATTGTTCATTTACTCCTGGTTTGCCTTTAAAATATTGAGGTAAACATTCCCGATTAGCACATCGATATAATTCTTTTTCAAAGTAGTTGTTATATTTATATGTTACTGAATTATGACAATATTCATCAATTACTTGACGATAAACATTTATAGTAGTCGCTAAATAATAAATAGACCTCATTCGTCCTTCTATTTTAAAGGAAGTAACCCCTAAATCTATTAATTCTGAAATATATTTTAACAAAGATAAATCTTTAGGAGCAATACTAAAAGGAATAGGTGAAGATATTAGGTCTTTATCTTTAGTTTCTAATTCAAATAACCAACGACAAATTTGACTACAACCTCCTCGATTAGCATCTCTTAAAGTAAAATAATTAGATAAATGACAACAACCGCTATAACTTACGCACATTGCTCCTTGAATAAAGACCTCTATTTCAAGATTGGTTTTATCAATGATTTCCTTAATATCAGTAGCTGATACCTCCCTACCTAAAATAAGCCTCTTTATCCCTTCCTTTTGCCAAAATAAAACAGCTTCATAATTAAGAGTTGATTGCTGAGTACTTAAAAATATATCAACCTTTGGAATTATCTTTTTAACAATTGGAATAAGAAAAGGATCACTTATAATAATAGCATCAATCAAACAATTACCTAAATCCCTTAAATAATCTTCTAAACCCACCAAATCTTCATGATGAAAAATGATATTAACTGTTACATAAACCTTTTTATTAAACTGATGTGCAAAAAGGACTGCTTCTTTAATTTCAGCTAAAGAAAAATTTTTAGTATTAGCCCTCATTCCATAAGCTCTACCCCCAAAATAAACAGCATCCGCTCCATATTTAATAGCCCATTTTAATTTTTCTAAATCCCCCGCTGGAGCTAATAACTCGGGTTTTCTTAACTTAGTCATGTTTCTTTACCCGATAGATTGTTTGTTGATGAAGAAAGTTAAGACTTAAGGGATGGGGACTAATTAAGGCTATTTTTTTATTTAAAGCTTCAGTTAAATCTAAATTGTTAAAAGCTTGGCTAAAATAATCAATAATTTTAGCAAAAGAGGAATCATCAATATATAAGCCATTTAAAACTAAATAATCAAGTTGACGATTAATTAATGAAGGTAATTCCGTGATAACACTTAAGATATGAGGACTTAAAATATAGGTTCCAAAATTATCTTCATAAATAGGATAAAATTTTCCTTCCTTTGTTAAATAATATAATTCTTGTTCTTTCTTTTTATTTAAATAGACAAAATAATTAGTTAATAACTTTCTACTACTATAAAAAATAGGTACATACCCATAGCCATCCATTAATAACTTCATCTTTGATTGCTTTTTTATTTTAAAAATATCATCTAAATTAATATTATTAGCTAAATAACCATATTCAATTCCTTTTTGATACCAATAATTACATGACTTATAATTAGTTACTAAATGAAGCTGGTGCCAAACTAAAGGAGTTTTTAATTTTAATTCTTCTTTTAAATTAACAATACTTATATCTTGATAAATAATACCCGTTACTTTAATTTCTTCTAAAATTAATAGATATTCCTTTAATAAAGGAATATCTTGGTTGTAGATTAACTTGTTTAAAGCAATAAAAACTTCCTTGTTATATTTTTTTAATTTAGAAACTATTTCTTTTAATTCTTCAATTTCAAATAAGTTATGATTAAAAATAGTAAAACCCTTAATTCCTAAAATAAAACCATCCCCTTTACTTTTAATCAAATCTTGAAGACTTTCCTTTTTAGATGGTATAACTAATATCTTAGTCATTAAATCACAACCTTTTTTTTGAAATAGAAAGCCCATCACCTATTTTATAAAAAACAGTTTTAAATTCACGGTGATTCTTTAAATGTAAAATATAACATTTTATCTTATCAATTAGTCTTTTTAAATTTTTCTTATAAATAACTTGTTTTTGATCAATTAATCCCCGGAAATAAACATTATCAGAAATAATAGTTCCATTGTTTTTTATATTTCCTTTATATCTTTCAAAATAATCAATATATTGTCCTTTAGCAGCATCAATAAAAATAAGATCATACTTATCATCAATAGTCAAATCTAAAGCATCACCTAAAATAAGGATAATTCTTTTTTCCAAATTAAATTTTTTAATGTTTTTTAAAGCTTCTAGATATCTTTCTTCGTTTTTTTCAATCGTAGTCACAACAATCTTATCATCCTCTAAAGCCATTTTAATAGCTGAATAACCAACAGCTGTCCCAATCTCTAGAATCTTTTTTATATTATTAGTTTTAATATAATTTAAAATAAACTTTAAACTATTTTTATCAATAATAGGAATCTTGTTTTCTTCAGCATATTTTTCTAATTCTTTTAAATTGTTGATAATTTTAATCATACTCCTTAATCTAACTTTAATTAACAAAAAAATAGTGTTATTTATAATGAATCGCTAATCCAATAACACTAATCATCTTATTCAATAATCAAAACAAGTTTACGCTTTATTTTCATTATTAGCTTTTTCATCTTCTTGTTTCTGTAATGATTCTAAAATGTTCTCGATTATTTTCCATTCCTTTTCACTTTCAATAGGATCTAAAGTAATTGTTTCTTTGGTAGGATCAAAAATAGAGGCATAAACTTTAGTATTGTTTTCTTCATCAGTATCGTTGTCGGTATAAATAATATAACTTTTACCAGTTTCATCTGATTCAAAAGTAAATAATATTTCACATTCTATTTCTTTTCCTGTTTCATCAAGAACTTTAAAAGTGTTTTTCTTATCCATTATAATCTCCCTTTCTATTTCTTTTATTCAAATAACTTTGCAAAATAATAGTGGCTGCTAATTTATCAATAGTTTGTTTACGCTTTTGCCGAGATATATTAGCTTCAATTAATACCCTTTCTGCTTGCAAGGTAGTCCACCTTTCATCTTCTAAAATAACTGTTTTAGAGGTCTTTGCTTCTAATAACGATTTAAACCTTAAGGTTTCTTTCGCTCTTTCTCCCAAACTATTATCCATATTTTTAGGCAAACCCAAAACAATTCTTTCTATCTTATTATCAATAATCATTTTCTGTAATCTATTTAATAAATCATCATAGTTCTTATCCTTAAAAGAAATAACCAAAAAGGGACTAGCTACCGTTCCATTTTCATCACTAATAGCTATACCTAAGGTTTTTGTTCCTAAATCTAATCCGAAGTATCGCATATTATCTTATCAATATAATTCCTAAGTAAGACATCAATTATTTTAGTACGGTCAATCTTTGATATTTTACTTCTCGCTTCACGATGACTAGAAATATACCCGGGATCACCACTCATCAGGTAACCTATTAATTGATTTATAGGATTATGATGCCTCTCTTCTAAAGCCTCATATACTTCCTTAAGAGTTTTTTTGATAAGGGCTTCATCAAGTTCTTCAATACTAAATAAACTCATCGTGGTATTAGAATTCATCTAATCACCTCTCAATTAAATGATTATAATAGTATTCTAACATCAATTAATAGAGATTGCAAGCATTGAAGGTTATTTTT
>CAZBGR010000021.1:0-14085 GCA_964491535.1 uncultured Muribaculaceae bacterium | reverse complement strand
ATTTTCCCGCTTATAATCAACTTTTTTTAGGACATTTTCCTAAGTTATTGACATAGTTATAGGCCCTTTTACTTTACATTATTTGAAAAATCAACTGTATATTTACAAAGAAAACAACTATAATTTTTATTAAAAACCATTTAAAATTTTAAAACCCCATAATTGGGGCTTTAATTACATCATATTTTCTAACTTATCTTTGACTTGGTTTTTGGCTTTTTTCATTTTATATGTTAAATTCCCATTTCCATATTTATAATAAGTAGCCATAGCGCCTGCTATTAATCCGATGCCAATAAGCGTATACGTAAGTCCTTTTTTAAGTTCCATTATATCACCTCTTTGGTTAAAAAATATGAGCTTTGATATCATTTCGATATCTTTAATAGTTTGTCAAAAAAGAATCTCTTTTATACTTTAGTAAGTATTTTTGTTAATCTTTCTTTTAAAGCTGTTTGTCTTTTAGCTTCTTTTATATTACTTACAGCACTTTCAAAAGCTTCTAATTCACCAACTAACATTAAACTCTTTTTAGCACGAGTTATAGCTGTATAAATTAATTTATTATAAAGCATTCTTTTAAATGACTGTTCTAAAGGAATAATAACGATTTCAAATTCACTTCCTTGAGCTTTATGGATACTAATTGCATAACCTAAGCGAAGATCATCAAAATTTTTTAATGAATAAATCACCTGTTCACCATCAAAATCAATTAATATTTTATCTTTACGTTCTTCTTTAAAGATTCTTTTAATAATACCTATTTCACCATTAGAAATACCTAAATCATTATTGTTTTTTACCTGTAATACTTTATCACCAACTCGATAATTAAAACCTTGATGAATTATTTCGTCTTTAGAATCATCTTTAGGATTAAAGACTGTCTGTAACAACTTATTAATATTATCTATCCCATTTAAACCTTTATACATAGGAATTAAAACTTGTATTTGTCTATAATCAAAACCTTTCACTAGTGCTTTTTCACATAATTGTTTAATAACATTTGCTATTTTTAATTTAGAACAGGTAACAAAATTATAATCATCTTGCTTATTTTTATATTCATTAGATAATTTATTATTTTTTATTTCATATGCTAGAGAAATAATATAAGATTTTTTTTGTTGACGATATAATTGTTTAAGTTCAACAATCGGGATTTGATTACTTTCAATTAAATCTTTTAATACTTGACCAGGTCCAACACTAGGTAATTGATAATAATCTCCTATTAGAACCATTTTCACTTGATCGTTTAAGCCATTAAACAAATGATATAACAAAAAATTATCAATCATGCTAACCTCATCAATAATAACATATTTAGTATTAGCTTTATTAAATTTATTAACCGCAAATTCATTTAATTCTTTATTCCATTTTAAAAACTTATGAATTGTCAAAGCTTCAAAATTAGTTGCTTCTTTTAATCTTTTAGCTGCTCTTCCGGTCGGTGCTAAAAGGGCTAAATAATTACTATTTGATTTATTTAAACGACAATAAAGATTAGCGATTGCTTTAATAATAGTTGTTTTACCAGTTCCAGGACCTCCTGTTATAATTAAAAAGTTTTTAGTTAAACTCTTTTTAATAGCCCTAAGTTGTTGCTGATTATAAGTAATTCTTTCTCTTTTAGCTAATTTAGATAAATAAGAATCTAAATTATCATAAACTACATCATCCTTTTGGATAAGGGATGCTATTTTAAAAGCATTTTCCATTTCAGCTTGATAATATGTTTCTAAATAATATTTATCATCCTCAATAATTATTTTTTTCAATTTCGCCAAACTTACTAAATAATTATTAAATTTATCTAAATCAAGATTAAAATTTAAATAATTATTTAACGCTAAATAAAGATCCTCTTTTTTATTATAAGTATGACCATTTTTAAGACATAATTGTTCCATGATAAAAAAAAGGCAAGCTTTTAACCGTTCTTCATCATCCTCTTTAATTCCCAAAACAGAAGCTATTTTATCAACCGTTATAAAACCAATCCCCTCAATATTATCTAAAAGCTGATAAATATTATCTTCAATAACACTCATTGTTTGTTCTTTATAACAATGATAAACCTTAGTCGCTTCATTAATTTTAAAACCAATTTTTTGTAAATAAACTATTGTTTGATAACTTTCTCTCTCTTTATTTAACACTTCATAAATTAAATTAGCTTTTTTTTCGGTTATTGAGGGCACTAATAATAAAGATTGATAATTTAAGACTATTTTATCTAAAGCCTTATCTCCTAGGGTATCAACTATTTTAGTCGCTAATTTTAAACCGACTCCTTTAAACAAAGAAGATGATAAAAAGGCAATTATTCCATTTTTAGATTCTGGTAAAATTAATTCATAACGATTAACTTTATATTGTTTCCCATAACGAGGATGAGTTATTAATTCTCCAAAAAAAAGATAATCATTAGCTTCTTTTAAATCAAAAAAAGACCCCGTAAAAGTAATTGATTTATTAAGATATTGTTTTAAATTTTCATCAGAAGTATCTTTCACTTTAAAAAGACCAATTATATAACCGTTATCTCCTCGATAAAAAACATTTCTAACTGACCCTTTAATATATTTATCCATTATGTCACCTCTAATACTTTATAAGTTTAATAAATTAAAGCCCTTTAAATTAATGCTTATTTTATCATTTAAAGGGTCTTAAATCAACAATTGTACAACCATAATTTAGATAATGAAGCTTATAAGAAGCTACGTATTGATGTTTAGCTAAAAGTTTATGAATAGCTTCTTTTAAGATTAATAGACCAATCCCATGAATAATAATAACCCTTTTTTCTTTTAATATATAATTATCATTAATAAAATCCGTTACCATTAAACAAGCAGTTGGTGAATCTAAACCATGTAAATCAATGGTTGGTAAGTTTTTAATAAAAATATCTTCAAGCATGATACTCATATATTTTCATTACTTCTTTTAAATTATAAACAGAAGCTCTTCTTCCCATTTTAGTCACTGATAAAGCCCCAGTAATATTAGCTATTTTTAAAATCTTTTCTAAATCAAATCCCATAGCTAGTCCGTAGACAAAAGCCCCGTGAAAAAAATCACCTGCCCCAGTAGAATCTATTTGTTTAACCTTAATACTAGGCATTAATTTAATCTTATTATCTAATTTATATAAACATCCTTTCGCTTCTAAAGTAATAATTATTGTTTGGTTATTAAATTCAGTTTCCATTTTACTAAAAATATCTTTAATAACATTTGGTTTATCTAATTCAATTTTAAAATTAGTAAAATCCTCAGCAAATTCTTTAGAACAAACAAGATAATCAACTAGTTTACCTAAAATTATATTTTCTTCCTTTAAACTACCAGCATCAATTATTTTTTTAGCTTGAGGATTATTCTTTATAGCTAACAAAGAAGTTTCTAATTCTTGACCATCAACTAAAATAAAATCAGCTTTTAATTTTCTTTTACGCCTTAATTTCATTTCAGGATGACGATAGGTTAAAATAGTTCTCGTTCCTGTTTTTTCATTAACCATAATAAAACTTAAAGTTGTTTGCTGCTCATCATCCAGCTCTATATATTTAGAATTAACTTTTACTTCTTTAAATTCATCTATTATTCTTTCTCCATAAACATCATTACCTAAAACACCTATAAAAGTAGGTTTCATATGCCATTTGCCAAGCAAATAAGCAGCATTAGAAGCTGGCCCTCCTCCACATTCTAATTTTTTTACAACCCTATTTTTAGTGTTTTCAATTGGATATCCATTAAAGGGAATAATAATATCATAAGAAGCATGCCCAATACATAATATTCTTTTCAAATTAACAACCATCCTTTTTATTTATCTTTAATATTTATTAAGATTTTATCATAAAAAAACCATTAAGGGAAATACGTTCGTTAATTAAAGTGGTTGATAAAGTCTTAAAACCTCTTTCGCAATCATCCCAATTATAATCCCAGTTGGAATTGATAATACTAATAAAACCGGCAAATAATAAAGAAGATTAATATTATTTAAAAAGATAATAGCAATTATTATTTGCCCGATTGCATGGGCTATTGAACCTAAAATACTTACCCCAACAATTGATAAAGGAGAAAAACGTTTCCCTAGGGTCATAAAAATAAGACTATATAAAGCTCCATTTAAACTAAAGAAAAAGATAATATTAAATAGCCCTGTCCTAATAGCTGATACTAATAAAACTCTCATTAATGATAAAAATAAAGCTTCTTTAAAACCATATATATAAACTACTAATATAACAACTACATTAGTAAGACCTAATTTAACTCCAGGGACCAAAGAACTAATAAAAGGTAGAGAGCTTTCAATAATGCTTAGTACAATTGATAAAGAAAGTAACATCGCTAATCTAACTGTTTTTCTAATATCCATTTTATCACCTAATTACCGTATCTAATGAATAATCTTTATTTTCTATTTTAATAACTACTCTATTGGGTAAACAAACTATTACTTGATGAGCTTTATTAATAAAACCCTGTTTAGAACAAAGATGAAGAGGGGATTTTTCAGCATTAACTCTAACTTTTCCCGTTTTCGCTTCAAGAATTACATCTCCTAAATAACCCTCTATTATATATTCTTTAGTTTCAGATATCGTTAAATCTATTACTTTAACTAATTCATTTTGATAATAAACTAAAGCTCGGTTAGCTTCTTCAACCCTTAAAGAATTAAACAAAAACCATCCTCCCACTATACTTAATATTATTATTATTAAAATTAAATCTTTTTTATTCATATTGATCAAAACCTTTAGAATAAGTCATTTTATTATCTATTCCATACCATATAGCTTCTATATCAGGTAGGGAATCAACATAAACAAGTCCTTCATCAATCGGCATTAAAAACAAAGTAGTTGCCAAGACATCTCCTAAAGTACTATTATTTGAAATAACGGTAACTGAATTCATATAGTAAGGCGGAAACAAAGTATAAGGATCAATTAAATGATGATATTTTAGGCCTTCATACTCATAATAGCGTTCATAATTACCACTAGTTACAACTGATTTATTAACCACCTTTATTATTTGATAGATATCATTTGTTAAAGTTGGATTTTCAAGTCCAATTTTATATTGATTAAAATGATAATGATTACCTACTTTAACATTACCTCCGGCATTAATCAAATAAGCATCTATTCCTAAACCCTCTAAATAATTCCCTACTAATTCAGTAACATACCCTTTAGCAATCCCACCTAAATCAATACTTACATTATTCCTTTTTGAAAAAGTATTATTTTCCTCTAATCTAATATCATCAATTTTTATGCTACCACTATTTTTAAGTTCATCAATAGTAGGAACCCCTTCCCCTTTTTTTCTATACACCAGCCATTTATCAACTACATTACCAATAGCAATATTAAACAACCCATTAGTTTGAGAATAATAATCTTGACTAAGAACTAATAGTTTAAATAACCTTTCATCAATAACTATTGGTTCTTTATTATCTAATAAATAATTAAGATAATAAATATTAATTAAATTATCATATTGATGATAGCGATCTGTTAATTGATGATACTCTTTAAAAATATTATCTATCTTTTTAAAAGCCTTCTTAACTAAAACTTCATCATTATTATAAATCTTTATATTTATATAAGTATCCATATAAAATAAATCTTGGCTATGAGCTTTAGGAACAGACTGACAAGAAGGAAAAAGAATAATTATAAAGAAAAGAAAAAGTAATTTTACTTTAGACATTATTACATCACTCTCTATTAAAAGTATAACATGGATAAGACTACTTGTGAACCTAATAAAAAATAAAAGAATTTATCTTTTTATTTTTAATATTTTTATCATAATAGTTAATAATATAAATAAAAAAGGAGTATCAAGATGAATAAGTTACCTACTAGTAGTAAAAGAATTTTAAATAAAATAAATGAAAAAGTTGGTGATGCTTCTGATATTATTACCAAAGAAATAAATTTTTACAATCAAGCTATTTATCTTTTATTTAGTGAAGCTTTAGCTGATAAGGTTTTAATTAATAAATTTCTTTTAGAATACTTTTTAGAAACTAAAAAACCTAAAGAAGAAGATTTTTTAACTTATTTAGAAATGAATATCCCGGCTCACAAGATTCTTAAAATTGATAATTATGACGAATTAATGTATAGCCTATTAAGTGGTTTTTCAATTTTTATTATTGATGGATATCAATATGTTTTAGCAGTAGAAACTAAGGCCTCTTTAGACAGTGGGGTATTAGAAGCGGGAAATGAAACTGTTATTAAAGGACCTAAAGATGCTTTTACCGAAAATTATCAAACTAATATTGGTTTAGTAAGAAAACGAATTAAAACTAACACTTTATGGTTTAACGAATTAACTATCGGTAAGCGCAGTAAAACTAAAGTAGCTATCATGTATATTTATGATATTGCTAATATTAATTTAGTTCACCAAATTACTAAAAAGATTAAAAAAATAAATATTGATTCAATAATGGATAGTAATTATATTATTGATTTAATATCGGAGAATAAACATAATCCTTTTCCTAATTATATATCAACTGAAAGACCTGATCGGGTTACGAAAGGCTTATTAGAGGGTAAAATAGGTATCATTGTTGAAAACACTCCCTTTGCCATTATTATTCCGGCCGTTTTTTTTGATTTTTTTCATACTTCTGAAGATTTATATAAAAAAGTAATCAATGCTAATTTTACAAGAATTACAAGATTTATTGCTTTCTTCTTAGCTGTTTTATTACCTGCTTTTTATATTGCAATTATTACCTATAATCATGAAGCTATTCCTAAAGATTTAATTTTAAGTTTTTATAGTCAACGAGAGGGTGTTCCTTTTCCAACTGTCATTGAGGCGGCTTTAATGATTGTTGTTTTTGAAATTTTAAAAGAAGCCGATACTAGAATCCCTAATACTATTGGAAGTGCTTTATCAATTGTAGGAGCTTTAGTTTTAGGTGAAGCAGCAGTTAATGCTGGGATAGTCTCTGCCATTACCGTTATTGTTATTGCTACTACAGCTATTAGCGGTTTAATAGTTTATTCATTTGATTTAGTTAATGGCATTAGAATTTGGACCTTTATTTTTATTATTTTTGCCGCTTTAGCTGGAACTTTTGGTATTATATGCAGTGGCTTATTATTTATTGTTTATATAAGTAGTATGGAATCCTTTGGAATACCCTATCTTTCCCCAATAGCCCCCTTTAATACTAAAAATCAAGGAGATGCTATTATTATATCCGACAAAAGTAAATTTTTTAAACGTAATATTTTAACCGCTAAACGAAATTTAAAAAAAACCAAAAAGGATAAGAGGGATATGAATGTTTAAAATAAAAATAATAATTATCTCCATTATTATCTTGATAGCAACTGGTTGCTGGAATTATCGAGAATTAAATGATATTGCTGTCGTTGATGCTATTGGAATTGATTTAGAAGATAAACATTATGTAGTTAGTGTTCAAATCCAACTACCTCAAAAAGAACCTAGTAGTGGAAGTGCCACAAAAGTAGAAGGGGAATCACCTATTATAACTTATAAAACTAAAGCTAAAACAATTCAAGAAGCTTTAAATAAAATTACTTTTAAATCTCCTAAAGAATTACTTATTTCTCATATTGATATTGTTATTATTAGTGAAAAATTAGCCCGTCATGGCATCAATGATTTTATAGATTCCTTACTTCGTAATCGCGAAACTAGAAAAATATTCCCTATCATCATTGCTAAAGATGCTAAAGCTTTTGATGTTTTAAAAATCTTAACCCCTATTGAAGCTATTCCGGGCTTAAATATTCTTTCTACTTTAAATTATATGAATAAATTTAGAGGAGCTCTAAGTAAACAAACCTTTGATAAAGTATTAGAAGGCTTATATGTTGAAGGAAAAGAAAATACAATGCCTAGTATTGAAATTATAGGGGAAGTTAAAAAAGGTCAAAAAACTAAAGATTTAGATCAAACTTATCCTGAATCATTTCTAAAACTTAGCGATTTAGCTGTTTTTAACAAGGATAAATTAATTGGTTTTCTTGATGATGAAGAAAGTATAGGTTTTAATTTTGCCCGTGATTTAATTGAAAATACAGTTATAGAATTTGCTTGTGATAAAAAAAATTATGGAGCGGTAAAAATAGAAGGCAATAAAACTAAAACGACAGTTACTATGAAAAATGGTAAACCTTTCGCTAATGTAAAGATTGAAGCTGAAGGCGCTTTAGCTGAATTTAATTGTAAAAGTAAGATTATTGATCCTAAGGTAGTTAAAAGAATGGAAAAGATTGTTTGTCAAGAAATTCATAGCATTATTAATCAAGCTATTATCAAATTACAAAAGGATTTAAAAAGCGATGCTTTAGGTTGGGGAGAATATTTATATCGAAATGATTATCAAAATTGGTTAAAGCACCGAGATGATTGGAATAATATCTTTGCTAAGATGAATTATAAAATAGATGTTTCTTTTAAAATTAAGCATAAAGGAGCTGTTATTGATCATTCGAAAGGAAGGTAATTAAATGAGTAATAATAAAATTAGCGGTTTTCAGATAGGTGTCTTAAGTGCTTTAATAAGTTGTTCTTTCTTTGTTGGTCTTGGAACTACTATTGTTTTTGAATTAGCCAAACAAGATGCTTGGTTAGTAGCTATCTTTTCTTTTGTTTTATTATTATTTCCCGTTTTTATTATTATTTATATAGCTAATTATAATCCAGATAAAAACATTTTAGAAAAAAACATCTTACTTTTTGGTAAAGTGTTAGGAAATATTATTAATTTTATTTTAACTGCCTATGTAACTTTATTAGGACTTATTATAACTTGGAGTGTTACCTTTTATGTAATTACCCAATATTTAACAAGAACTCCTCATTTATTTTTAGCTACTTTAATCATTATCCCAGCTGTTTATGCCGTTATTAAAGGTATTGAAACTATTAGTCGAACGGGAGAGGTCCTATTCTTTATTTCTACCTTTTTAATTTTTATTATCATTTCTTCATTACTACCCTTATCTGATTTTACACGTCTTAAACCTTATTTTATTTCAGAGGTATTAGGAATTAGTAAAGGATGTTTATATTTTTTAGGTTATCTTTTAACCCCAATAATAGTTTTATTAATTATTCCTAAAAACAATGTAATTAATAACCACCATTATCCTAAATTTATAATTGGGGGCGTTTTAGGAGGGGCTTTTATTATGTTTACCGTCTTTATCATTTGCGTTAGTATAATTGGCATTGAATTAACTTCCTTATTTCGCTTCCCTGAATATTATACCCACAAAAAAATAAGTATTGGTGGGGCGATTGATAATATTGAAAATTTCACTTCTGCTCATTGGTTCTTTAATCAATTTACTTTTATTACTTTAGCTATTTATTTTATATCTAAATATATAGAAAACACCTTTAAAGTGAAAAATAAACTAAGAAAAAAAATAATCGTTATATTAATTGGTGGTTTTATGATTATTTTATCAAAATATGTTTTTTTAAATTGTACCATTTCCCTTCAATTTATGAAAAATATTTTCCCCTTTTATATTTCATTAGTTTTATTAGTTATATTATTATTAATTACCATAACTATTTTTATTAAGAATAAATTAAAAAAAGCTAGTTAATAAGATTAAACTAGCTCTTTAACATTTATTTTAAATACTAAACTTCTAAAATAACCGTTATAATCATCGGATTACATTCTGTTTCCTTAAATAAATAGTTTCCTACTTCTTCTCTAATTGCATTTTTAATGCGATTATATTCTATATAATTATTATTAATATGCTTTTTAATAACATCTAAAGACATATTAGCTATTTCTTTAATTAAAGAAACACTATCTTTAACGTAAACAAAACCTCTGGTTAATATTTCAGGACCCGCTAAAACAGCTTTAGTTTGTTTATCAAGAGTTACACTAACAATCACAATTCCATTATCACTTAACATTTCTCGATCTCTTAATACTAATTCTCCAATATCACCAATTGAAGTACCATCAATCATAATATCTTCTACTTCTAAATGAGACGATGTTTCTTTTAAGTTCCCCTTTTCAAAACAAACAATATCTCCATTTTGCTTTAATAAGATATGTTCGTCTTTAAAACCCATTGAAGAAGCTAATTTAGCATTCGCTACTTGATAACGATATTGCCCAATAACCGGAAAATAATATTTAGGTTTAATCAAATCTATCATTAACATTAAATCTTCACTTGAAGCATGATGTAGTAAATAATCTTTAGAAGATAGGGTTACCACATCACCACCTAATCTAGCAATAGCATTAGATAAATCAACAAATAAACGTTCCATCCCATCTTGAACAGGTTCTAAAAAGACAACGGTATCACGCTTTTTTATTTTAATAAACTTATCATAACCATTTACAATTCTTTTTAAATTAGTAAACGGTTTTTCATTTTCACTAGCGATTAAAATAATAATATTTTTATCATCAAGATTAGATAAATCTCCTATTTTACTTTTAGCAAATGATAAATATTTCATATTAATTAAATTATTAATCATACTTTGTAATCTTTTACCCATAATAACTACTTTACGATTGGTTTTCATAACTTCTTTAAATAATTCCTGAATACGATACATATTAGCCGAAACCACATTAAAAATAAGACGATCCTCTTTCTTATCTAAAGTTTCTTTAATCACTTTAGATACTCGATGATAAGGTGAAGTAAACCCTAATTTTTCAGCATATAAAGATTCAGCTAACAAACAAAGAACTCCTTGTTTACCAATATAAGCTAATTTACCAATATCAGTCTTATAAGGACCTTTCATAGTTGGATCAAAAACAAAATTACCAGTATAAAAAAGAGCTCCATCTTCGGTATATAAGACATAACCAACGCTATCAGGAATAGAATGAGTTAAACTAATTGGGAAAATACTATTATGATTGAAATTAAGCTTACGATGAGGTAAAATAATTTTTAAATTATTACTTTTAAGATTATCCTCCTCTAACATTTTTTTAACAACTTCCATAGTAAACTTAGTCCCGTATATTGAAACATTAGGTATTTGTTTAATAATCTCTGGTAAAGCTCCAATATTTTCATCATGCCCATGAGTTAAAAAAATCCCTATCAAGCGATCTTTATTTTTCTTTAAATAACGAAAATCTGGAATAATACAATCAATTCCAAATAAACGATCATCGGCATATTTTAATCCGGCATCAAAAACAAAAATAGATTCAGAAACTTCAACCACATACATGTTTTTGCCATCTTCATTTAAACCACCTAAGGCAAAGACTTTTATTTTACTCATTTTTCCCCTTTCGTATTTTCCTTCTTAAGATTGTCAATTACTTCTTTACCTTTATAAAATCCACATTTAGGACATATTCGATGTGGTCTAATTTTTGCTTTACAATTAGGACATATCACCATTTGATTAGCAGTTATTTTATAATGAGTACGACGCATTCTTTTTCTAGTTTTACTAACTCTTCTTTTAGGAACAGCCATAATTAATACTCCTTTCTTTTTTTATTCCTATAAATTATCAATTGGAATTTCCATGATAATATTTTGCCATATAATAGGAATAATATCAATAGTATTATTAGTTATTTTAATATATTGTTCTTCATCAAGCTCATTTTTACTTAAAATTTCATTTATTTGAATATTAAAAGAATAAATATTATCTCTTTTTTCATTTGTTTCTAAGACCATGCTCCCTTTAGCAATAACATTTAAACTATATCGATTAGTAGTTGTATAAACAATTGATCCTTCTACTACAATAACATCTATTTCTTTAATCTTAGTATTAATTAAATATTCCTTATTTAAACTTATTTGTTCATTAATTTTAATTTCTTCAATATAATTATTAATTAATTTAGTTAAATCAAAAATCATTTTGTCCCCTTTTCTAAGTGATATTAATCTTATATTATAAAATTAAATATCCCTTTCCCTATTAGCATTATAGCTTATTTAGTTTTTGAAAACAACTAAAAATTAAAAAACGGCTATTATTAACCGTTTATCTAATATCAATTTTTGTTTTAGTCTCTTCTTCCGATTTACTTTTTGGAAAAACTAATTTAAGGAGACCATTTTCAACATTAGCTTGAATTAGTGATTGATCAATATCTCCAACATAATAACTTCTTTTTACTTCACCATAAAAACGTTCTCTACGAAGATAATCTTGATTATCAATAATACTATCCTTTTTAGCAATTACTGTTAAATTACCATTGTTAAAATCAATCTTAATATCCTTTTTTTCAAAACCCGCAACATCCATTTCTAATACATAATTATCATCTTTTTGATAAACATCTGTTTTTAACAATCCATATAATCTATATACTGGCATTTCAAAAAAATCATTGATAACATCCCCAAAAAGCATCTCACCATAACCTTGATTCATATTCTTCCCTCCTTATTTATCTTATACATTTACCCAAAAATAGTGATAAAAAAATTACTAAGTTATTTAGTAATTTTTTATAAATCTTAATAATAAAAATTATCCTTATTTAATTAAATAAGGATTATCATCTATTTAATTGCTACTTATCTTAGCTAAACCTCCTAAGTAAGGTCTTAATACCTTAGGAATATTAATACTTCCATCTTCATTTAAATTATTTTCTAAAAAAGCAATTAACATTCTTGGTGGTGCAACTACTGTATTATTTAATGTATAAGCATAATATTTCCCTTTAGAACCATTTACTCTAATGCCTAACCTTCTAGCTTGAGCATCACCTAAATTAGAACAACTGCCAAGTTCTCCAAAATATTTCTTTTGTCGTGGTGTCCAAGCTTCAACATCACAACTTTTAACCTTTAAATCCGCTAAATCACCACTACAACATTCAATTACTCTAACCGGAACATCTAAATTCCTAAATAATTCAACTGTATAATTCCACATCTTATGATACCAATCCATCGCCTCTTCTGGTTTGCAAATAACAATCATTTCTTGTTTCTCAAATTGATGAACCCGATAAATACCACGTTCCTCTATCCCATGAGCACCCTTTTCTTTACGAAAGCAAGGAGAATAACTAGTCATACAAATAGGTAAATCCTCTTCTTTTAAAATAGTATTAATAAATCTCCCAATCATTGAATGTTCACTAGTCCCAATTAGATATAAATCTTCCCCTTCTATTTTATACATCATATTATCCATTTCCTCAAAACTCATTACTCCAATAACTACTTCACCTCTAATCATAAAGGGAGGAATACAATAAGTAAACCCTTTATTAATCATAAAATCTCTAGCATAACTTAAAATGGCTGAATGAAGGCGGGCTAAATTACCTGTTAAAAAGTAAAAGCCATGACCACTTATTTGACGAGCACTTTCTAAATCAATACCCTTTAATTTTTCCATAATATCAATATGATAAGGAATTTCAAAAGAAGGTACCTTCTTTTCACCAAAAGTAACTATTTCAACATTATCTTTATCATCTTTCCCAATAGGTACTGTTTCATCAATAATATTAGGGATTTGATACATTAATTCTTTAATTTCTAAATTCAATTTTGTTTCCTTATTTTCAAGTAAAACTAATTCCTTATTAATTTTTATTACTTCTTCTTTTAAACTAATAACTTGATCCTTTTTATCTTCTTTAATAAATAAACCAATCTTATCACTTAATTCATTTCTTCTTTGCCTAAGTTTATCAGCCTTTATTTTTGTTTTTCGATTATCTTCATCTAAATCAATAATTTTATCAACCAGCCTCAATTTATAATCTTGAAATTTCTTTTTAAGATTATCTTTAACTAATTGACTATTATTTCTGATTAAATTTATATCCAACATTTTATCAGTCCCTTCTATTATATAAATGTTTTATTAGCTTATTTTAAATTAATATTTAATTAGCGCTAATTTCTTTACAATATATATTTCAGCTATTGTTAATAATTAAGGTAACTCAACTATATAGGGATTTGTTAAAGTTCCTGTTCCCTCACTATGGAGGATGTCAGATTTCAG
>CAZBGR010000020.1:0-15706 GCA_964491535.1 uncultured Muribaculaceae bacterium | reverse complement strand
AAATTTTCCCACTTATAATCAACTTTTTTTAGGACATTTTCCTAAGTTATTGACATTAATTTCTTATAAAAAACAAGCAAATTATCGTGATCCTTTTTCCGATTCATAACTTTTAAAATTAATTAATAAATGTTTTCTTATTTTAAGCTCATTTAAAATTAATTGTAATTTTTTTAAAGTTAAATTTTTATAATCCAAACCTAAAAAATTTAAATAATAATTTAATTGCGTCATTTTATACAGCTCAACTTCATCAATAAAACGTTGTAAATCATCATCAGTTGAATCATCTTCAATATCAGTTAATCTTTTAATAAAATACTTTATTTTTTTATCAATTTTTAATTTAAGTACCTTATCAATAAATGAAGGTTTAATTAAAATCATTTTCCGAACACTAATAACATCTTCTCTTTTAGCATCGTTACGAGGACTGATATCTAGACCATTTAATTTATCGTATTCAAGATAAATTACTTCTTTACTAAATTTATCTTTAGTTAATAAATAGCCTTTCTTTTTATTAACTAAATCTGGTCTTCTTTTCATGGTTTTAATAATTCGTTCAGTTTGCCTCCAATTTTCAATCTTTGCATGATGGCCACTGAGTAATACCTCAGGAACTTTTAACCCTTTATAATCTTTTGGTTTAGTATAAGTAGCATAATCTAACAAAGATTCACTGAAGGATTCTTTTTGCCTAGATTCTTCATCAATTACTCCATCAATTAATCTAACCACACTATCAACAACAACCATCGTTGGTAATTCACCACCCGTTAAAATATAGTCCCCAATACTAATTTCTAAATCAACAATTGTTCTAATTCGTTCATCAAAACCTTCATAATGACCAGCAATTAAAATTAGATGCTTTTCTGAACTTAATTTAAAAGCTATCTTTTGATGATAAGGAGTTCCTGAAGGCGTCATTAAAATAATTTTAGTATCATCATTTCTCAATGTTTCAACTGCATCAAAAATAGGTTGACACATTAAAACCATTCCTGGTCCCCCACCATAAGGAGTATCATCTACTTTCTTATGTTTATTTTTAGCATAATCCCTAATATTATTAATTTTAATGGCTACTTTTTTCTCCTCAATCGCCTTTTTAATAATTGATTCTTTTAAAAAACCATCATACATTTTTGGAAAAAGAGTTAAAATATCTATTTTCATTACCGTCTCCCCTCTCGTAACTATATCTTTTAATATTATTTTAAACTATCTAATTGATATAAAATAATACTAGTAGCAATACTAACATTTAATGATTCACATCTTTCATTCATCTCAATTGATAATAATTCATCACATAATTCTTTTACTTCTTCACTAAGACCTATCCCCTCATTACCAACTACTAAAGCATATTTAGGTAACTTATCTAATTCATTTAATCTTTTACCATGCGTAACCCTAGTCCCTAATATTTTATAACCTAAATTACTAAGTTTAGGAATAAAAGTTAACAAATCAACTTTAATAAAATTAAGATGAAACATCATTCCCTGATTAGCTCGTGTACATTTATTGTTATAAAGATCTACCGTCTTAGCCCCTAAAACAATAGTATCGATATTAAACGCTACTGCACTTCTAATAATAGTTCCTAAATTACTAGGATTTTGAATACCATCAATTAATAATAACTTATCTCCTAATTTATCATGATTAATTAATTTTTTACAAACTCCTAAAACATTAGATGGCGTAGTTAAGGATGAAATATATTTAATAATCTCATTAGTTACATAAGTAGTGTTGACACTTAATGATAATAAATAATCCTTTTCTAAAATTAATTCTTCAAGATAACCCTTCTTATAAGCCTCTAAAATTAAATGTTCTCCTTCAATTAAAAATAAACCTCTTTTATCGCGCTCTTTCTTTTTATTTAATTTTTTCCATTCTTTGACCTTGTTATTATTAATTGATGTAATTAACATTAATCTCTCAACTCTTTTCTAATTTCTTGATAATTATTAATATATTTAGCTACTAGATTCCAAAATTCTTGACCATGATTAGCATGAATAAAATGCGCTAATTCGTGAACGATAACATAATCAATATCTTTAATTTCTTTTTTTAATAATTCAAGATTAAGAGTAATAGTTTGTTTTTGAGGATTACAAACTCCCCATCTTGTTTTCATCTTCCTTATTTTCAAAAAAGGATAAGGAACATTCTCTTCAAATAATGACCAAAGATAATTTAAACGTTCTTTAAATATTTCTTTGGCAATTATCTTTTTAGCCTCTTCTAATTTATCTTTGTTTTTAAGATATAATTTGTTTTTATTTAATTCTGGTTTTTTTAAATTAGAAATAGCAACGATATCCACTTGCTGACCTAAAATATAATTTTCAGTTAAAGATTTCTTTTTTGTTTTCTTTAACATTCTTTTAATTGACTTTATATTTTTTTCTAATATTTCTTTAAGTTGAGTTTTATTATTTGTTTTAGAAGTACTTATTATTATTTTTAAATCATCACTTATTCTAATATAAGTATGTTTAATTGCTTTTTTATTAATAATAACTTCATAATTAATACCATCAATATACAACTTGCCCTACTCCCATCATTAAAATGATAATCTTGTTTTATAAAAACAATATCTTTTTATTATAATTATCTTTTATTTTTAATTAAAGTTTTTTCTTGATTATCATATTGTTCTATTTCTTCATTAAAAAAACGTAATTTTATCCCCGCTTGTTTAAACATCGCTTCGCTTTCACCACCAACATGATACTTTCTTTCACAAACAACTTCCTTAATCCCACAATTAATAAGTAACATGGCACAGACTCGGCAAGGAGTCATCTTACAATAAAGAGTTCCACCTGCTAAAGGGACACCTAATTTAGCAGCTTGACAAATGGCATTTTGTTCGGCATGAACAGTCCTAACACAATGATTACTAACTTGTTCATCTTCGTGAATAGTTTGTTTAAATTGATGACCAACATCATCACAATGAGGAAAACCAACCGGTGAACCGACATAACCAGTAACTAATATTTGTCTGTCTTTAACAATAACACAACCACTTCTTCCTCGATCACAAGTAGCTCTTTTAGCTACTGCTCGACAAACTTCCATAAAATAATCATCCCATGATGGTCGTTGATATTTTGTTTCCTCTTTTACTTTGTTCATAATATTTCTCTCCTTTTTAATATTGTAAACCCCAATAAATTAACTTTTGAGCTTTTTTAGAACAACTTAGACATTCAACTTTAGAATCAAGAATGGGTTGATCTAAAGGAATACATCTAGCTGATAAACCAGTTTCTTCTTTAACCTTTTCTTCACATAATAAAGAACCACACCAAGGAGCTTTAATAAAACCTATTTTTTCCTTCGGTATCTTTTTAATATCAGCTATTTTATTCACTTCACAAGTTAAAGCTTCTCTTCTCTTTAAGGCTTGTTGATACATATTATTACTTATAATAAGCAATAAATCGTTTATTTCTTTTATTATATTTGTTTTTATAATTGTTCTTTTAGATCCGTCATCTCTTCTTACTACTACATATTGTTGTTTAGCGATATCTTTAGGTCCAATCTCAATTCTAAGAGGAACTCCTTTCATTTCATATTCAGCAAATTTAAATCCAGGAGTTTTATCACTTAAATCTAACAAAACTGATATCTTAGATTCTTTAAGCTTGTTTTCTAAGCTTTTAGCTTCTTCAATTATAGTTAAATCCTCTCCTATAGGAACAATAACCACCTTATAAGGAGCGATATCAGGAGGTAAGACTAAACCATTATCATCACCATGAACCATAATAATAGCTCCAATAATTCTGGTTGAAAGACCCCATGATGTTTGATGAACATATTTTAATTGATTAAAACGGTCACTATATGTAATATCAAATACTCTAGCGAAATTATCTCCAAAATAATGTGAAGTAGCTGATTGAAGGGCAATACCATTATACATTAAACTTTCAATCGTATAAGTTTTAACGGCCCCCGCAAATTTTTCCTTGGTTGTTTTTTCACCTTTAATAGTAGGAATCATTAAAGATTTATTTATAAAATCATCATATACATTTAGCATTCTAAGCGTTTCTTCAAGAGCCTCTTCTTTATTTTCATGAGCAGTATGACCTTCTTGCCATAAAAATTCTCTAGTTCTTAAAAAAGGCCTCGTTGTTTTTTCCCACCTGACAACTGAACACCATTGATTATATAATTTAGGTAAATCACGATAAGAAGAAATTTCTTTAGCATAATATTCACAAAAAAGAGTCTCTGAAGTAGGCCTAACACATAATCGCTCACTTAATTTTTCATCACCTCCATGAGTAATCCAAGCTAATTCAGGAGCGAAACCTTCAATATGATCCTTTTCCTTATTTAATAAACTTTCTGAAATAAATAAAGGCATATAAACATTAACATGTCCCGTTTCTTTAAATTTTTGATCTAATATTTTTTGAATGTTTTCCCAAATAGCATAACCATAAGGTCTAAATACTAAACATCCTTTAATTGATGAATAATCTACTAATTTTGCCTTTATAACAATATCAGTATACCATTTAGCAAAATCATAATTGCGACTGGTTATTTCCTTGTTTTTTTTCATTATGCACTCCTTGATTGACTAATTAAAATAACTTTCAACTTTCTTATTACTAGTATAACATATCATCATTCGTGAGGTAAAGGTATTTTGAAATTATTAAATCTTTACTTTCACCTTGAATAAAGATATAATTTTAAATAGATAACTAAACCCTTTACCCCAAAAGAGGACATAATTTATTATAATTATATAGGTATAATAAATTAAATAATAAATAGAAAGGATTTTATTATGGAAACTAAAATAAAAAAAGTCTTAGCTAAAATCAAACCCTTTTTACAAAGTGATGGGGGCGATGTAGAATTTATAAAATATAAAAAAGGAATTGTATATGTTAAATTATTAGGGGCTTGTCAACATTGCCCTTATGCTGATGCCACTTTAGAAATGATGATTGAAAAAGCTTTAGCTGATGAAATAAAGGAAGTAATAAAGGTTGTTAATCTTAACGATTAAAGCTATCTTTTGGTGAGCCAAGAAAGAGACGGAAGTGGTTGATAAGTCGCTAAATATTGATGAAACCAACTTAACAAAGCCTCATATTCTTTTATTCTTTCAATTATTTTTAAAACTACTTCGTCTTCTAAATAACCGTCTATAATTTGTTCGTATAAATCAAAAAAATATGAAGGATATAATAAACGTCCATAAAACAAGCGAATACTATAAGGTGATAAGTTTTGAGTTTTAAAATACCAATCTACTTCTTGCCCAATATCTTTATTAGCCCAAAAAGAGCTTTTAACGTACTCAGCTATATCTCTAACTTTATAATCAATAATAAAATTTAAAGGATTATATAAATCAAACAAGGTATCATTAGCCTTAATTCTTTTATGCGCTAAAACTAAAGAATCATCTATCGTAGGCTGTAACTCTAAAACAGTATTTTTAATATAAGTAATAGCATTTTCTCCTAAACCAATAAAATAATTTAAGCACCCACCAAGAAGAGGGTGCTTTTTAGCAACTTGACTAATTTGATATTCAAAATAATCAATCTTTTCAGCCCATAAAGTAGGCCAATCTGTTTTTATTAAAGATTTAAAATCTCCATTTACCTCTGAATTAAAAGCTAAATAAAGAATATCATTTAAAGTTACTTTTGAAAAAGTATTTATATTTGTTTTTAGTAAAAGATAAGGAATATTATTAATATAAGTTAACGGTGAATAATCTTTATTTAATATAATTTGATGAACTGCTAATTGTTTTAAAATTAAGCTTACCGTCAATTCATATAATGCTTTAGATTCAGTTATCGGTCTTTTATAAATTATAAAATAATACAACTTAGAATTAAGTTCAAAATAAAAAAAATCAACCGACTGATGAAGCTCAAGGGGATATAGACCATAATAATAATTAAGATAATTATTCACTTATATCACCTTTAATATATTTATGATATCTAAAATCCATTTATGATTAGTCTATTAATATCCATTATTAAAGCGGTTAAATAAATTTAACCACTTTAAATTATAATTCTTCTATTTCATTTTCATACCAAAGAGTACTTAAATCTATATTTTTACTAGCTGGAGGAGGATTTGGCAATTCAAACTTCAATACCATCGGTAATTTAAAAGCATTCCCAAAAGCTACGCAAGTACCTGGTGGCAAAATTTTTAATTTTTCAATAATATCACTACTAACATCAGGAACCATTTCTTTAATAAAAAGCAAATCAGAACCATGAAGCATTCTAAAAATTAAAAAATTAGAGCATTGCGATAAAGCTGTTTCATTTAATTCTAAAGGGCGTTGTGAAATAAGAGTTAACATAATTCCGTGTTTTCTACCCTCTTTTGTAATTCGATTAAAAATATTATAACCTAATAAAAATTCATCAGTATCATTTTGAACATAACGATGAGCTTCTTCTAAAACAATATGAATAGGAATAGTTCCTTTTTCATTTAAATTAACCACATAATCATAAAACATTTTTGAAAAAATCTTAGTTATTACTTTAACTAAACGATCATCAATATAACTAATATTAAAATTAATAAGTTGAGCTTTTTTCCCATCTAAAGTAGTCATTAATTTATTTAAATATTCTTCTTTAGAAATATAATTATCATATTCAAAATAATAACGATAATCACTATTAATTAAAGCATGAAGTCTAACTTTTAAAATGTTAGCATAATCATAAACTTTATCACTTTTTAAAATCCCTTCTGAAATTAAAGCAAAATCAAAAGCCTCTTTTAAATGTTCAAGTGTATAAGGAAAACTACCATCCGCCAACTTCAGCTCTAAGCCTTCTTTAATAAAGCTAGAAACAAACTCAGTTACTAATTTCATTTCACTTAATTTACCATCTCCATCAATAATAAAACATTGCCTTAAAGTCCTTATATATCCCGGTTGAATTAATTTACTTTCTAAATTTAAATCCTCAGTGTTAAATGTCGTTAAAATAGCAAAAACTTGATCTCTAATTTGAGATGGAGTATTACCACTATATAAAATTTCTAAAATCGCACGCGCAATAATATCGTTTTTATAAATAATTAAACGTTCATCATTAATAGCAAAAACTGATACTAATCTTAAAGCTTTTTCAATAATAGGTAATTGAATATGTAAATTAGCATCTAATAATAAAGCTATATCATCAATACCAAGTAACCAAAGGGGTATTTTTAAAACCTCAGTATCAGGAAATTTTAGATTAGTAGTATATATTTTATAATTTAAATCTGGTGAATATTTATTAATATCATGAAAAACATGATGATATTCACCATAAACATCAAATAAAAAAATATTAGCTTTAAGTGGAATATCGACTGAATTATAAAAGATATTTTGAAGTGTTTTAGCTACTGTATAAGATTTGCCACTACCTGTACTACCAAAAATAGCTAAATGATTGGAAAAAAGCTTATTAAGTTCCACCCTTATTGGGTAATTTTTATGGGTAATATTAAAACCAAGGACCATTCTTTTTTGATTGTTTGAAACATCACCTTCCATAATAATAATTAATTCATCATTAGTAATTAAGCGTACTAAAGATTTAAAAGATGGATAATTAGTTATCCCCGTTAAAAAAAGCCTATCTTTAATTTCACCAACCAAACCAATAGTAACCTTATCTTGATTTACTTTTCTTATTTCACCAACTAATTTAAAATCATTTTCTTCAAAAATAACATAATTATAAATTAAACGTTCTTCCTTTAAGGACGGGTTGGTTATTTTTAATTCAATTGTTTCATTATTAATAGCAATTATATTCCCTAACATTGTATGCCTCCTTTTTATTCATAAACAAATTCAAAACTATAAGTTATTTCTCCATCAACTAAAGCTATCAAAATCAAAGATTGTAAGCTTATTTCTTTATCAACTCGAGCATCAATCAAAGGTAATTTTAAATAGCCTTCATTTACTAAATCATTAACATAAATAATAACTTCAGGATTTGATTTTGACATGCCCTCTAAAATAAAACGATGATCATTAACATAATTACGACTAGCATTTTCAAGATTTAAACATAATAGTTCATAATCTCTTGCTTTTGATTTTTCAACTATCGCACTGATATTTTTTACTATAATCATCATTAAAATAGATAATAAAACGATCACCGCTAATAATTCAACCAAAGTAAAAGCTTTATTCTTTATATTATGATTAATCATCTATTCACCTCATCTTAATAATAAATCAGTAACCCATGAAATATCTATTTTTAAAAAGTATACTATTAAAGCCGCTAATCCTAAAAAAGGACCAAAAGGAATAATATTAGTTTTCTTTATATGTAAAGCCAAAAAGGCTATTGGTAAAGCTATAAAAGCCCCGAAAAAAATAATCAACAAAGCCAATTCAAATCCTAAAACAAGCCCTAAAATAGGCATTAATTTAATATCACCTACTCCTAAAGATTCCTTTTTGAAAAGAGTATCACCAAATAATTTTATTAATATCATAATAATCATTGGTAAAAAAGCATCTATTAATAAAGTAATTATGTTAGTTTTAGTTATTATTCTAACTAAAAAAACAAATATAAAAGCTATAATTAATACCTCATCATTAATAATTAGATAACGAATATCACTTACGGTAATAATTAATATAAAAATACTAAAAAATAAAGCAATTATTAATTCATAAGATAAATTAAAACTTATATAAGATACAACAAATAATAAACCACTAGTTAGTTCAATTAATGGATATAAATAAGATATTCTTTTTTTACAATAGCTACATTTACCTAATTGAATTAGATAAGAAATAATAGGGATTAATTCTTTTGCCTTTAATCGTTTATTACATTCTGGACAATGAGAAGCAGGCTTAATTAAAGACATTCCCTTAGGTAAACGATACCCCACAACATTAACAAATGAACCCATTACCAAACCAAAGATGAAAAAACTAATAATATAATACCACTCCATCATTCTAACACCTCTTCATAATCCGTTTCAAAATCAAAGCTTCCATATATGCTAAACATTGGTAATACCACTGATAACAAGATAAAACCTACCACAACAGCTAAGAAAATAATCATTACTGGTTCAATAAAAACCTTAACTTGACTAATAGCATTATTATGCTCTTCTTGATAATAATTAGCAACCTTTTCCATCATTGGTCCTGGTTGTCCAGTTCTTTCTCCAGTTACTAACATTTCATAAGCAACAATTGGAAAAGCCCAATGATTTTTAAAAGCTTTAGAAATTGGCTCTCCACGTGATAAATTATTAACAGTTTCATAAATTAACATTTTATATATTTCATTATCAGTAATCCGGCTTAATATTTCCATAGTTTCTGGAATAAAAACATTATGTTTTAAAAGTGACCCAAAAGTTTTAGCAAACATAGTTACTTCGTTATAAATAATAATTTTTCCAACTACCGGCATATGCATTAAAAACCATTGAATTAAAAACCTAAATGTTTTTATATTTTTATAAATAATGAAAAACAATACCACAACTCCTATTATACCAGCTATAACATAAAAATAATTATTAACTAAAAACTTGCTTAAAGAAATAGTAAATAAAGTAATAGCCGGAATATCACTTCCTAAATCTTCATAAATGCTAATAAATTCAGGAATAACAAAAACCATAATAAAAATTACAATAATAATGGCAAACCCAAAAATAACTGTTGGGTACATCATCGCCGTTATCATTTGTTTTCTTACTTTATGAAGAGTTGTATAATGATCAACCATACTATCTAATACTTCAGCTAAATTACCAGCCATTTCAGCAGTCTTTATCATATTTATTAACAGTTTGGGAAAAGCATGTTGCTGTTTAGCTAAAGCTTCACTAAAACTTTCACCTCTCATTAACTCATAAACAAGGGCTCTATATACATCACGAAGGGAAGCCTTTTTAGTTTGTTTAGAAAGTAAATTAACCGCATCTACTAAAGGAATACCAGCTTTTATATAGGTCTCTAATTGAACTAAGAAAAAAATCAATTCCCCTGATTTTAATTTATACCCCCTACCAATATTAATATCAAGCCCTTTATATAATTCTATTTTATAAACTTCATAACCTAATGATATTAAATAAGAATGGACTTCCAATTTAGAATAACCCTTAATTTTTCTTTTTTCAATTTTACCTTCAGCATTACGAGCTACATAATAATATAATTGTTTATGTTCACTTTTAACCGCCTCTTCGGCATTAATATCAAGCAATAAAGCTTCACGCTTACGCTCTTGTTTAGCCCTTTTATTTTTAATTAATAAAAGATTTTGATACCAATTAATAATTTTAATTTTCAATATTTCAGGAAGACGAGCTAAAGATCTAACCTTTTCCGAATTAAAATTTCTAAAAAAATCAAAGGGAGCCCTAATTAATTTATAAAAAGGATTTAAAATAAAACAAAAAACCTGCCCTAAAGAAAATAAACCCTTATATCCAAATTTATATAAAGAAATAAAAAATTGAGAAATAAAAGTAAATAAACGTCTCAGTTGTTTACCAAATATCTTTAAAAAAGGATATAAAACAATTAAAATTATTTGATGAAAACCTTTAATTAAATAAGAGATTATTTTAATAATTAATTTAAATAAACCAATTAAGATAAGGCCTATCTTTTTACCAAACCAAACAATTCCTTGCTGGGCATAAATAATTAATTTTTCAATAAAAGATAAAAGTAAATTTAAAAGGTAAATAAAACCGTTAATTAAATATTGAAAAACATATAAGAAAGAAAGAAGAGCTTGTTTAATAATAGTATTGACAAAAAAATCAATACTTACCCATAAACCAATAAAAAAATATCGGGCTGGTAAAAAAATCTTTGATAAAACCAAGCAAGCACCTCCTAAAACCAACACCCTTTATTATTAAAATTATAGCATAAAATTACAACATTTTAAACTTTTTTAAAAAACATCATATATTAACAATAGGAGGTAATCTCATGTTTAATCAAAATCCTACTTTTTATTCAATGCCTAGATGGGGAAATAGTCAAACATTTCAACCTTTTTATGGATTTGGAAATAGTAATCCTCTTCAGGGATTAGGAATGATTCCCAAAAAAACTGGGCTAGCTAATATTAATTGGGGAAACTTACTAAATAATGCCCAACGAACATTAAATGTTATAAATCAAGCCATTCCTGTATATAATCAAATTAAGCCGGTTTGGAATAATGCTAAAACTATGTTTCGATTGTTTGGTGAATTTAATAAATTAAATGCCTCTAACGCTTTAGCTAACGAATCTATAATCACTGAAGGAGTAGCTAAAGCAGGAAGTGTAACTAGTGGCCCTAATTTCTTTGCTTAATAAGATTCCTAAGATTATTAAAAAAGGAATCTTTTTTAATTATTTCTCCTTTTAATAATTTTAAATGTTTTTTTAAATAACATCTTTTTAACCAATACTTTTTTGGAATTTTATTAGTAATAACTTTATCTTTAATAATCATTTGATTTAATAATTGAAAATATAAAGATTCCCTTCTTTTTCTTAAAATAGGCCCAAACAAAAAATCTCTTTTAGAATACTTTGCTTTACCTCTTTTAAAACAAATAATAATATATAGTTTAGAATGTTCTTTTACTAATTTTTCATCATCAATAAAATAGCCTAAGTTAACTAACTCTTTTCTTACTTTAAAAACCCCATTATTAGCTTGAATAATAATCTTTTTAACTGTTTTTAAAACATTCTTTTGTTCTTTAAGAAGAAAAGTTATTTTAAAACCACCTAAACCAGCCATAATAATTGTATCTACTTCCTCATCTTTTAACACTTCTAAACCAGAACCTAATCTTAAATCAATCTTCTTTTCTAATTGATAAGCTTTTATACTAGCTAAAGCCTTTTGATAAACAAGTTTACTATTATCACTAGCTATTACTGATATATCTTTTTTAGTTTGAGCTAAATAAATAGCTAGTTTAGCATGATCACATCCAACATCTATTACTTTAGAATAATCATCTACAAAAGAAGCTACTTGATATAATCTTTTTGATAATTTAATCACTTAAATAATCCTTTAATTTCCTAGAACGAGATGGATGACGTAATTTCCTTAAAGCTTTCGCTTCAATTTGTCTAATTCGTTCTCTAGTTACCCCAAAATAATTACCTACTTCTTCTAAGGTTCGACAAGTCCCATCTTCTAATCCAAACCTTAATTTTAAAACCTTTTCTTCCCTTTCATTTAAAGTATTTAAAACATCATTAATTTCATCTTTTAAAACTTCATTAATGGCATATTCTTCTGGTGTTAAATTATTAACATCTTTAATAAATTCACCTAAATGAGAATCTGATTCTTCACCTACCGGTGTTTCTAATGATAAAGGATCTAGTGATATTTTAAATATTTCTCTTACCTTTTCAACTGTTGTTTCCATTCTTTCAGCTAATTGTTCCTCAGTAGGTTCTTTGGTTAATTCAAGCGTTAATTGACGTTGAATACGTTTTAATTTATTAATAGTCTCAACCATATGAACGGGAACTCTAATAGTTTTAGCTTGATCCGCAATCGCTCTAGTAATAGCTTGTCTAATCCACCAAGTAGCATAAGTTGAAAATTTATATCCTTTACTAGCATCAAACTTTTCAACTGCCTTCATTAAACCAATATTACCTTCTTGAATAAGATCTAAAAAAGATAAATTCTTACCTATATATCTTTTAGCAACACTAACTACTAATCTTAAATTAGATTCAGCTAAAATACGCTTAGCTTCTTCATCCCCTTCTTCAACTCTTTTAGCTAAAGAACGCTCTTCACTTAAAGTTAATAAACTAATTTTACCAATCTCCTTTAAATACATTCTAACAGGATCATTGATAATAACTGTTTTAGGTAAAGACAAATCAGGAAGTTTTTCCTTCTCATCAGCTTCATCATCTTCATCCAAAACAATTTCAATTCCTAAATCATGAAAAACATTATACAAATCATCAATCGATTCATTATCTAATTCTAAATCTTTAATTTCTTCAGCTAATTCATTATAAGTAATATAACCCTTTTCTTTACCAATTTTAATTAAGGCTCTTTTACGTTCTTCATAACTTTTAATATCATCAATCATTTTCCATACTCCTTTTTCTTAAACTAGCTATTTGATTAGCTAATCCTGCTTTAACTAACAAATCATTTTCCACTTTAAATAAATCATTTAACCGTTTTAATTCTTCATTAATAGCTGCTTGATTTAATATCTCTATATAATCATATATTTCTTCCTTACTATAATGCTCTGGCAAATCAAGATTTAAAAGTTGCTTAAGAGCATCTAATAACTCCTTTTTTTCGCCTAAATAAGTAATAAAATCAGCTATTTCTAAAACTTGATAACGGCGATAAAAAAACATTATTTCATTAACCAAATAACGATATATTTGAGAAGGAAAAAAACATTTATGAGATTCATAAATAGTAATAACTTCTTTATTTTTTAACATATAATAAAGCATTCTTTGTTCTGCTTTTTGATATTTATTAATTAAAGAATATAATTGTTTTGGATGTTTTTCTTTAATCATTTTTTTATCTATCGCTATTTTATTCTTTAAAGTATCATTTAAAGTATTAAATAAAACCCCCGTTTCATCACTTAGTTTTTTTAAGGTTAAATCATTTAAAATAGGATCTTTTAAAGGGACTAAAGCCTCAATTACCTCTTTAATATATTGAGTGAGATCATCACTATTAGTCAAATCTTTATCACGACGATAAAAATTCATTTTAAAATCAATTAATGACATTGGTTTGTTTAAAAGCTTATTAAATTTAGTTACTCCATATTGTTTAAGATAATCATCAGGATCTAAATTATCTTCTAATCTTATAATTTTAGGACTTAATCCTTTTTGACTAAATAAGGAAGTAGCTAAATAAGTAGCTTGTTCTCCAGCTTGATCTCCATCAAAACATAAAATAACATTAGAAGATAATCTTTTTAATAAGTTAACTTGCTCTTCAGTAACTGCTGTCCCCATGGTTGCTACAACATTTTTAAGACCTACTTTATATAAAGCAATAACATCCATAAAACCTTCCACCACAATTACTTTCTTTTTTTTTCTAATCTCATTTTTAGCTAAATGATAATTATATAATAAATGACTTTTTTTAAACACTTTAGTTTCTTTAGAATTAATATATTTAGGACCAAAATCATCCTTTGATTCATAAAGACGTCCACTAAAAGCTACTACTTTACCTTCTAAATCCCATAACGGAAAAATAATTCGATTAACAAATAAATCATAAAGATGATTATCCTTTAAAGATCCTAAACCACTATCAATTATCTCCTCATCAGTATACCCTTTATCCTTTAATAAATTTACTATTTGATGATTATGAGCTGCCAAACCAATCGCAAAAGTTTTAATTATTTCATCAGTGAACAATCGATCAATCAAATATTGATAAGCTTTTTTACCTTTCGTAGTATGTAAGTGATGTTGATAAAACTTATTGGCTAAATCATACATTTGATAATACTTTTCATCACTTTTAGAATGATAAGTATTTACTTTTGAAGTAAGGGATATTTTGATACCAGCTTTATCAGCCATTAATTTAACAGCCTCAATAAAATTAAGATGTTCATAATCCATTAAAAAGGTAAAAACATTACCTACTGCCCCACAAACAAAACATTTATATATTTGTTTAGTAGGAGAAACACTCATACTAGGATTATGATCATCGTGAAAAGGACAAAGACCAAAGAAGTTTTTACCTTTTTGAATTAAAGGGATATAACTACCGATTACATCAACAATATCTACTTTATTTCTAATTTCTATTATTTCTTCATCACTAAGCCTAGCCATTCAATCACTACTTCCTATTTAAATTATTCTATAAAAGTAATCCCTTTTCCCCTAAAAAAGAAAAAACAATCTAATAAATAGATCATTTTAGCTGTTTTTTTAATTTTTAAACCCTTACTTAATTAAAACAGCTCCTTATTTTTTCTTTTTTTCAGTATTCTTAATTTCTTTTTTAACTTTAGGTTTAACTTCCTTTTTAACAGTTTCTTTAACTTTTTCTTTTTTAACTTTAGGTTTAACTTCCTTTTTAACAATTTCTTTAACTTTTTCTTTTTTAACATCTTCTTGCTGGTTAACTTTTTTATCAATAACTAATTCCCCGTTTAAATTAGTTGATGCAATAACTACTAAATCAGTAAAAGCTTTTGGGCTATCAATTGCTATTTCAGCTAACATTTTTCGATTAATTAAGAGACCCGCTTTAGTTAAACCATTTATAAATTTTGAATAACTAATATTATTTTCACGGCAAGCAGCATTAATTCTAGTAATCCATAATTTACGAAATAATCTTTTCTTTTGCTTACGATCACGATAAGCATAAACTCGTGATTTCATCCATTGCTCTTTAGCTGTTTTAAATAAACGATGTTTACTACCAAAAAACCCTTTGGCAGCTTTTAAAAATTTATGGCGACGCTTACGAGCAATTGAGCCACCTTTTACTCTAGTCATAATTTTTCCTCCTTATTAAATTAAACTTTTAATCCTTCTTTTATCAGCTTGGCTCAAGATACC
>CAZBGR010000019.1:0-15923 GCA_964491535.1 uncultured Muribaculaceae bacterium | reverse complement strand
CATTATTTTGACCTCTATAAAATCTAAACCCTAAAAAATCTAAACCATTCTTAATATTAATAATTACCGTTTTATTATTTAAATTTAATTTATATTCAACTTTTAATTTTCTTTCTATTTCTTTTAAACATATTTGTAAGTATCTTTTATCGTGATGAATCAAAATAAAATCATCCATATATCTAATATAATATTTTATTTTTAATTTTTCTTTAATAAAATGATCAAGATCATTTAAATAAATTAAAGCCAATATTTGACTTGTCATATTACCTATTGGAATACCCTTTCCTTTATTATATAAAGGAATATTAATAACTTCTTTTATCTTTAATTTCTTTTCCTTTTCTGATATTTTTAAACTTCTTATTTTTTTTATTTCACTATCTTTTAATTTATTTATCTGTTCATTAATATAAGGTTTATTAGTAGTATCTATAATATTAAATAATATTTCTAAAGCATCTTTATCTTTAATTTTCCTCTTTAACTTATTTTCTAAAACTTTATGATCTATGTTATAAAAATATTTTTTAATATCTCCTTTTAAAATATAAATATTATCATATTTGTCTTTTATTCGATTTAAATAACTTTTAGTTAGTTTTAATCCTAAATGAGTTCCTTTATTTAATCTGGTAGCAATATTTTGATATATCAATTTATCATCAAAAATATTTACCAAAAAATAACGGGCTACTAAATGGTTAATTATTTTATCGCGTATCATCTGGCTCATTATTAATCTTAATTTTGGTTCTCTCACTAAAAAAAGATTATATTTACCAGGAAAATAAGCTTTGGCATCTAAAATAGTTTTAATAAAAACTAAATTCTCTACTAAAAAGTGTTCAAAACGTTCTATCTTTTGTTTGTTTTTAGTGTTTATTCTAATTTGCTTATTATAAATAGCAATAATGTTTTTCATATCTGTAATATAATGATAAATATTATTAATTCTCTTCATAATCCTTATTTTCTAATCCTTTTTTTATCCAAGCTTGAATTAATTTAGTAATCATTAATAAATGGACCCCTATTTTTTCATATTTCTTATAATTAATAATTTTTTTATCGCAACTTATTTTAATATAAAAATCAAGCATTTTCATTTTTACTAACAATTCTTTTTGGTGAATTAATCTTTTTTCATCAACATTAATATTAGCCCGATATGCAATTTCTAATAATTGATAAATGGAGTTTTTCAAATTATCTCTTAATATTGTTTCTTTGAGAGGAAAATTATCAACAATATTATCTAAATAAACAATTGTTTTTTTTATTTTAGTTATAATTAATAATTTATCTGGTCTTTTCATTTTTAAATTATTTTATTGATTTGATTAATGATACGTTTAATACTAGTAGTGTTTTTTAAATTGTTTAATTTTTCATAAATGTCTTCTATTTGATTAGTTACTTGATAAATATGAGTGCTTTGATTAACTAATCTTTTATATTTCTTAGTTGTTAATTGATTGCTTTTACTAACATACGTATCACCATTATTTACTATTATATAAGCTAATTTTAATTCGTTAAACTTCTTAGTAATTTTATCAATAATAGCAGTTGGAAAACCAATTAATAAATAATTTTCTCCCTTCTTTATTTTATAATTAAAAAGATATGCCATAATTTTAGCATCATTATTAAAACCTAAATAAAAAATGCCTGATTTAATAATAATTAAAGAATGGGGATGCTTAGTCTTTAAAATTAAATAATTTTCAATCAGTTTAATTATCTTCATCTCCCTTTAAAACTTCAACTCCCAAAGCGAAAGCTAATTTTATAATTGTTTGTTTTTTTATTTTATAATAATATTTAACTGAAAACCCTAAACCATTAGCAATAATATCATCATTTACTTGCTTTTCAGACAAATAAGTACGATAGATTATTTCCTTTTCAATTATATTTAATTTGTTATAAGAGTTTACAACATGTTCGAGAAGTAATTTTCTTTTTAATTGTTCTTCAACTCCTATAATGAGATGTTTGTTTTCAATTATTTTTAGTTTAATGCTATAATCTCGATTGAACTCTAATTGATTTTCCCCTATTAACGATAAAGCGTAATAATTATAAATTTTTAATATCTCTAACACCTTATTTTTGGTTTTAGGCCATATTACTTTGGGAATACGATACTTCATAATGCCTCCCCAAGTGATTATTATTTATATCTTAGCATAAGAAAGATTTTGATGGGTATTTTTAAAGTAAGATAAAGGTAAGGTAAAAGTAAGATTGTTTAAAAACAAAAAAAAAAGATGGTTCAGCCACCCTTTTTATTGTTTTCAATTTTTTTCTAATATCTTCTCTTTTAATCCATTAATTGTTCCTCTAAGACATCTAATGGTTCTTCATCATAATATTTATTAACTAATCCTATTTCAACATTAGAATATCTTTTAACACCTGTTCCTGCTGGTATTAATTTACCTACAATAACGTTTTCTTTTAAACCTTCTAAACGATCTATTTTTCCTTGCACTGAAGCTTCGGTTAAGACTCTAGTTGTTTCTTGGAAAGAAGCGGCCGATAAAAATGAATCAGTTTCTAAAGATGCTTTAGTAATTCCTAAAATAGTAGGTCTTCCGGTAGCTGGTTTCTTTCCTTTTAAAATTACCTTTTTATTAGCATCAGTAAAATCATTAATTGAAATTAATTTACCAATTAATAATCCGGTGTCACCAGCATCAACAATTTTAATTTTAGAAATCATTCGTCTAGCCATAATTTCGATATGTTTATCAGCAATGCCAACACCTTGAGAACAATATATTTTTTGAATTTCTTTTAAAATATATTCTTGAACAGTAATTGGATCGGTAACGGTTAATAATTCCTTAGGATTAATATTACCTTCAGTTAGCTTATCACCTGCTGAAACAATACTACCGACATTTACTCTCAATTTAGATCCATAATTAGTAAGATGTTCTTTATTGGTAACTTCATTTTCAATAATAATTTTATGTTTACCATTTGATGGTTCAATCTTAATTATCTTACCACTAATTTCAGCGATAGTGGCTTTCCCTTTAGGATTACGGGCTTCAAATAATTCTTGAACCCGAGGTAAACCTTGGGTAATATCTTCAACAACAGTTCCTCCAGTATGAAAGGTTCTCATTGTTAACTGGGTTCCTGGTTCACCAATTGATTGAGCGGACATAATCCCAATAGCTTCACCTATTTCTACTAAATTACCGGTCGCTAAATTACGTCCATAACATTTTTGACAAACACCCCCACGAGTTTTACAAGTTAATATATTTCTTATTTCAACTGCTTCAATACCAGCTTTAACAATCTTTTCAGCAGTCACTTCATTAATCATTTCATCTTTATCAATAATAAGTTCTTTTGTTTTAGGATCAATAATCTTTTTATTAGTAAAGCGTCCAATAATACGATCGTATAAACTTTCAAGAAGGGTTGAAATACCAGCTTTTTCATCTGCTAATTCTCTAACCGTAACTCCTTGGATAGTTCCACAATCAGCTTCTTTAACGATTACATCTTGGACTACATCAACTAATCTTCTAGTTAAATAACCTGCATCAGATGTTTTTAAAGCTGTATCTGCTAATCCTTTTCTAGCACCATGGGTAGATAAAAAGTATTCAGAAACTGATAAACCTTCTTTAAATGATGACATAATTGGTATTTCAACCGTTTCTCCATTTGGTTTAGACATCAACCCCCGAATGCCAGCCAATTGAACGAATTGAGAAACATTACCTCTTGATCTTGAATTCATCATCATAAAAATAGGATTATCAATATCTTCTTTGGAACGAATTTCTAATTCGTTTTGAATTTTATTTTTAGCTTCATTCCAAATAGCAATAACTTTATCCCGTCTTTCTTGATCGGTAATTAAACCTCTTTGGAATTGTTTGTTAATCGTTTCAACTAATTTATTACTTTCTTTTAATACTTCTTCTTTAATATCACTCATTTTTATATCATTCATCGAGATAGTTATCCCTGCTTTGGTTGAGTATTTAAAACCTAATTGTTTTAATTTATCTAACATAATTGAGGTCTCAGTTGTTTTATAACGTTTAAAGACTTGAGCAATAATATTTTCTAAAACCCCTTTATTAAAAGCTTCAATTAAAGGTTTTTTAGCTATTTCGTCAGAAATAATTAAGCCTCTTTCTATAAAACAATGCTCAGGAGTTACTTTTTCAATATTAGTAGCAGTTCCCTCATTTATATAAGGAAAAGTATCAGGTAATATTTCATTAAAAATCACCTTTCCTACGGTAGTAATTAAATATTTAGTTTGCTGCTTTTCAGTAAATACTTTATGTCTAAAAGCAATTATTGGAATAGCAATCCGAGCATGAAGGCTTATTTCTCTTCGTTCATAAGCCATTAAAGCTTCATTAGGATCTTTAAAAACACGACCTTCTCCTTGAGCTTGTTTTTTTTCGGTTGTTAAATAATAATTACCCAAAATCATATCTTCCGTTGGGGTAACAATTGGTTTGCCATCTTTAGGATTTAAAATATTATTAGCCCCTAACATTAAAATCCGAGCTTCTGCTTTAGCTTCTTCTGATAAAGGAACATGGACAGCCATTTGATCGCCATCAAAGTCAGCATTAAAAGCAGTAGTTACTAAAGGATGAAGCCTAATCGCTCGACCATTAATTAGTTTTGGTTCAAAAGCTTGAATTCCTAAACGATGAAGAGTTGGAGCTCTATTTAATAATACTGGATGCTCTTTAATTACTTCTTCAACAATATCCCAGACTCGTTCATCTTGATTTTCAATCATCTTTTTAGCTGATTTAATATTATGAATAATATCTTGACGAACTAATTCTCTAATTACATAAGGTTTAAATAATTCTAAAGCCATTTCTTTAGGAATTCCACATTCATACATCTTTAAATCGGGTCCTACAACAATAACTGAACGGCCTGAATAATCTACTCTTTTACCTAATAAGTTTTGACGAAAACGACCTTGTTTCCCTTTTAACATATTACTTAAAGATTTTAAAGGTCTGTTATTAGCACCTGTTACATTACGGCCTCGTCTTCCATTATCAAACAAAGCATCAACTGCTTCTTGAAGCATTCTTTTTTCATTTCTAACAATAATATTAGGGGCATTTAATTCTATTAGTTTCTTTAAACGATTATTTCGATTAATTACCCGTCTATATAAATCATTCAAATCAGAAGTAGCAAATCTACCACCATCTAATTGAATCATTGGTCTTAAATCAGGTGGAATTACTGGTAAAGCATCTAAAATAATCCATTCTGGTTTATTACCAGAACTTAAAAAAGCATCTAAAACTTCTAATCTTTTAATAAATCTAATTCTCTTTTGTCCCTTAGCCGTTTCTAATTCTTGATTAATAACTTCTATTTCTTTTTTTAAATTAACTTCCTCTAATAATACCTTAATAGCTTCTGCACCCATCCCAACTTTAAAGCCTGTACTATATTTTTCATAATATGCAAGATATTCTTTATCTGATAAAGTTTGTTTCTTTTGTAAAGGGGTATTACCAGCATCTAATACCACGTAAGAAACAAAATATAAAACTTCTTCCAAATCACGGGGTGACATATCTAATAATAATCCCATTCTTGAAGGAGTCCCTTTAAAAAACCAAATATGAGATACTGGACTAGCTAATTCAATATGACCCATTCGTTCACGGCGCACTTTGGATTTAGTAACTTCAACTCCACAACGATCACAAGTAATACCTTTATATCTTATTCGTTTATACTTCCCACAATTACATTCATAATCTTTAGTTGGACCAAAAATCTTTTCACAAAAAAGGCCATCTCTTTCTGGTTTTAAAGTTCGGTAATTAATTGTTTCTGGCTTTTTAACTTCACCATAAGACCAAGAACGAATTTTAAGAGGTGAAGCAATAGCTATTTTTAAAGCTTCAAATTTATTAGCATCTAGCATTATAAATCACCATCCTCATCATTATCTACTTCTCTAGATTGGGCTTCTTTTTGTTCATCACTTAAATTAAAATTAATTAAAACATCTTTATTATCAAAAGTAGTATTTTCTATTTCTTCAATTGATAATAAATTTACTTGCTTATTTTCTTCTTCTTCTAAATCTTTTAATTCAACTTCTTCATTTTTATCATTAATAATTGAGATATCTAAGCCTAAAGCTTGAAATTCTTTAATCAATACCCTAAATGATTCAGGAACACTAGCTTGAATAATTGGATTACCCTTTACTAAAGCTTCATAAACTTTTACTCGTCCAATTACATCATCTGATTTAACAGTTAATATTTCTTGTAATAAGTGAGCAGCTCCATAAGCATATAAAGCCCATACTTCCATTTCTCCAAAACGTTGTCCCCCTAATTGGGCTTTACCGCCTAATGGTTGTTGAGTAACTAAAGAATAAGGACCCGTTGATCTAGCATGTAATTTATCATCAACCATATGAGCTAATTTAATAATATACATAACCCCGACACTAACTCTGTTATCAAATGGTTCACCACTACGACCATCATAAAGAATCGTTTTGCCATCTTCTTCAAGGTTAGCTTGTTTCATAATATCTTTAATATCTTCTGGTTCTGCACCATCAAAAGTAGGACTAGCAATATGAATCTTTAACTTTTTAGCTGCCATTCCTAAATGAAGTTCTAATAATTGCCCAATATTCATTCTAGAAGGAACCCCTTGAGGATTTAACATAATATCAACTGGTGTTCCATCAGGTAAATAAGGCATATCTTCTTGAGGTAAAACTAATGAAATAACACCTTTATTACCGTGTCTACCAGCCATTTTATCCCCTACTGATATTTTTCTTTTTTGCGCGATATAAACTCTAACTACTTTACTAACACCCGCCGCTATTTCTTCGTTATCCTTTTTAGTAAAAACTTTAACATCACAAACAATACCTCCCGCACCATGCGCTACTCTAAGGGAAGTATCCCTTACTTCTCTAGTCTTTTCACCAAAAATAGCATGTAATAATTTTTCTTCGCTGGTTAATTCTACCATCCCTTTAGGAGTTACCTTACCAACTAAAATATCACCTTCACTAACTTCGGTTCCCACACTAACAATCCCATCAACATCTAAATTCTTTCTCGCTTCATCAGAAACATTAGGAATGTCCCTTGTTATTTCCTCTGGCCCTAATTTAGTATCACGGCATTCTATATCATATTTTTCAATTCTAATTGAAGTATAAGCATCATCTACAACTAAACGTTCATTTAAAATAACAGCATCTTCAAAGTTATAACCTTCAAAGGTCATAAAAGCAACAATTACATTCTTTCCTAAAGCTAATTCACCACGATCAATACAAGGACCATCACTAATAATTTGTCCACTTGTTATCTTATCCCCTACTTTAACAATTGGTGTTTGATGATAACAAGTAGCATTATTAGAACGTTCAAAATTCATTAGTTTATAAACATCTTTACTTTTTGTTTTTTTAATAACTATTTTTTGACCATCTACATATTCAACTACTCCATCAGTTTTAGCCATTACTACCGCACCACTATAATTAGCCGCTATATATTCCATTCCCGTACCAATAATAGGAGCTTCTGGTTTCAATAGGGGTAAAGCTTGACGTTGCATATTAGCCCCCATTAAAGCTCGGTTAGCATCATCGTGTTCTAAGAAAGGAATACAACTAGCCGTCACTGATATAATTTGCTGCGGTGAAACATCAATATAATCAACCTGATTAGCTTTAAAAATAAAATCTCCTCCACGGTGACGTGCTAAAACTTTAGGTTCGACAATTTCATTTTTATCATTAATCTTAATAGTAGCCTGACTAATAACATAACAATCCTCTTCATCAGCCGTCAAATAATCAATTTGATCAGTTAGTTTACCATTTTTAACTCGACAATAAGGGGTCATAATAAAACCATACTCATTTATCTTTGCATAACAAGCTAAAGAGGTAATAAGACCAATGTTTTGACCTTCTGGTGATTCAATAGGACAAATACGTCCATAATGAGAAGTATTAACATCACGAACTTCCATTCCAGCTCGATCACGAGCTAAACCACCAGGACCTAAAGATGATAATCTTCTTTTATTAGTAAGTTCGGCAATTGGATTTACTTGATCCATAAATTGTGATAATTGACTACTACCAAAGAATTCCTTAATAACAGCTGTTAACGGCCTAATATTAATTAACATTTTAGGGGTTGCTGTTTCTATATCAATCGTAGTCATTCGTTCCCTAATAACTCTTTCCATTCTAGTGATTCCAATTTTAAATTGATTTTGTAATAATTCTCCAACCTGGCGAATTCTACGATTAGCTAAATGATCTATTTCATCAACATGACCAATGTTTTGAAGTAAGTTTAAGAAATAAGAAACAGTAGCATATAAATCAGGAATCGTTAATCTTTTTAATTTCTCGTTTTGATCATTACCTATAATAGTAACTATTTTTTGTTTATCAACATTGCTATAAACCTTAAGCACTTGAATTTTATTATTAAAATCTAAATCTTCATTTATTTTAGCTTCTACTTCATGATAGCCCTTCTCTAAATGAGGTTTAATAATTTCTAATAAATCATTAGTAATTAAGGTCCCTTTTTTAGCAATTAGTTTTCTACCAACCTTAATATCTTCAGCAATAATTGTATTTAATAAACGTTCACTAATATTTAATTTTTTATTAAATTTATAACGTCCTACTTTCGCTAAATCATAACGAAAATCATCAAAAAAACGGGTAATAAATTGATTCTTAGCACTGTCTAAGGTAGCTGGTTCGCCCGGTTTTAATTTTTCATAAACTTCAATTAAAGCTTCTTCAGTGTCTTTAGTTGAGTCTTTAGCAATAGTATTTAAAAGATATTCATCTTCTCCAAAAAGAGAAATTATATCACTATCTGATGATAAACCGAAAGCTCTAAGTAAAGTAGTTACTGGCACTTTTCTAGTTCGATCAATTCTAACATAAAGAACATCACGAGAATCCATTTCAAATTCTAACCATGTTCCACGAGTAGGAATCATTTCTCCATTAACAGTAGGTCTGCCGTTTTTATCTAAACCTTTCTTAAAATAAACACTAGGCGATCTTATTAATTGAGAAACAATCGCTCGTTCCGCCCCATTAATAATAAAAGTCCCGTTATCAGTCATTAATGGCATATCACCTAGGAATATTTCTTGTTCTTTAACTTCACCTGTTTCATTATTAAAAAGCCTCGCTAAAACCATTAAGGGGGCTGTAAAAGTTGTTTCTTTATCCTTACATTCTTTAACATTACTTCTTGGTTCTTCAAAATAATGATCAAAAAAACGTAACGACAAAGAACCGGAAAAACTATCTACCGGTGAAACATCATTTAAAACTTCTTCTATTCCTTTAGTTATAAACCACTGATAGGAACTTTTTTGTACTTCTAATAAATCTTCGACATTAAGGGAATTTGTTATTTTCGAGAAAGTAGCCCTTTCTCGATAATATCCGAACATTTGAAATTTATAGGCCATCTTTTCACCCCGTATGATATATTCATTCCAAGAACACGTTTAAAAAGAAAAAACTTAATACAATTTAGCATTTTATCAAATAAACTCAAAGTTGTCAATGATTTAACCTTTTAAAGACACAAAAAATTATTTAGGCATATATTTATTGCTAATTATAATTATCTTTTTCATTAACTATTCCTGATAATTTAAAACTTATAATAATTTATTTTAATTCGACAACAGCACCGATTTCTTCGAATTTGGCTTTTAATTCATTTGCTTCGTCAAGATTAAGATTATCTTTAATATTACCACCAGCATCCGCAATATCTTTAGCTTCTTTTAAACCTAAACTAGTTATTTCTCTAATTAGCTTAATAACTTGAATCTTATTAGGTCCAACATTAGTTAAGACAAGATTAACTACTGATGGTGTATCAGCTTCAACAGTAGCTGAGGCTGAAGCAGCTGCTACTTGGGCAGTAGGATCAATTCCAAATTCTTCTTTTAAAGCTTCAACTAATTCATTAATTTCAAGTAAAGTCATTTCCTTTAACGATTTAATAAAATCTTCTTTCTTTATTTTTGCCATTTCATTTACTATAATACCCAATTAAGTATTATATCTCCTTTCTCTTATTTTAATATTAATTATCTTTTAGTTTACCTATTAAGTGTAAATAAATTGATAAATCACGAACCCTCCCTAACATTCCAGCTGCTAAGATAGTTAATAAACCTTCGCGAGAAGGAATAGTAGCTAAAGCTAAAATATTAGCGACGGATAACACTTTGCCTTCGACAAAACCTCGCTTTAAAACTAAATGGGGATGTCCCTTAGCATAATCAGTTATTACTTTAATAGGTTCCACTATGTTAGATGAAAAGGATATCGCATGAGGGCCTATTAAATCATAATCAAGAGTTAAAGAAAGCTCGCTTAAAGCTTTTTTAGTTAAAGTGTTTTTATAAATTTTAATATCAGCCTTAACATCTTTCAACTGTTTTCTTAATTCAGTCATTTCTGATACTGATAAACCAAGATAATCAAAAAATATAATCGATGATGACGCTTTTAGTTTATCTGTTATTTCAGAAACAATTGTTTTCTTTTTTGTTAAAGCTTTTAAACCACCCATGAAATTACCTCCTTTAAAAAAATCTTTATCCAAGAACATATAAAGATTTGTATGTCCTCGGTAGGAAAATTAAGCTTTTTAGCTCCTACGGTCTTAGGGTCTTAATTTTTATATTAATAATAAACTAAGTCGTTAATCAATTGATTTTCATTAGTATAACACACTTTTATTCTATTTGTCAAAACTATTGGGATTAATTTTAATACTTGGTCCCATCGTAGTTGTTAGTGTTATACTTCTAAGATATGTCCCTTTCGCACTGCTGGGTTTAATTTTAATTATAGTATTCATAAAATCATTTAAATTAACTAATAATTTATCACTATCAAATGAACATTTACCAATAATAACGTGAATAATCCCAAAATTATCGGTTCTATATTCAACACGTCCCTTTTTAACGTCTTCAACTGTTTTTTTAACATCCATAGTAATAGTTCCTGTTTTAGGATTAGGCATTAACCCTTTAGGTCCTAATATCTTTCCAATTTTACTAAGTTCAGGCATCATTTCAGGAGTGGCAATAACAACATCAAACGGTAACCAATTTTCTTTTTCAATCTTCGTTATCAAATCAACATCTCCAACAAAATCAGCAGAAGCTTCTTTAGCTGCTTTTGCTTGCGCTCCTTTAGCAATAACCAATACCTTTTTTAATTTGCCAATCCCGTGAGGTAAAACAACAGCCCCTCTTAATTGCTGATCAGCTTTTTTAGGATCTAGGTTTAATCTAATGGCCAATTCAACACTAGCATCAAACTGACAACTATTAACTTCTTTAATTAAAGACACTGCTTCTTCTTTAGGATATAGTTTATCCTTATCTATTTTAGCTAAAGCGGCCTCATATGAGCGACTTCTTTTTTTCATTCTTATCCTCCTTAATTATTATTCCTCTATTTTAATACCCATGTTCTTAGCTGATCCTTCGACAATTCTTATAGCTTCCTCAACATGATAAGCATTGAGATCAGGAGCTTTTATTTCGGCAATCTCTTTTAATTTATCTTTTGAAATAGTAGCCACTGTTTCTTTCAGACCTAAAGAAGAACCTTTTTCTATTCCAAGAGCCTTCTTTAATAAAAAAGTAACTGGCGGTGTCTTAATATTAAAACTAAAAGAACGATCTTCATATAAAAAGATTTCAGTCGTTAAAATATCCCCCATCTTTTCTTTGGTTTCATCATTAAATTTAGAACAAAAGTCTTGTAAATTAACACCCGCTGCCCCTAAAATAGTTCCAATCGGTGGTGAAGGATTAGCCTTACCAGCGGGAATTTGTAATTTTATTTTTCTAACAATCTTTTTAGCCATTAATAATTTCTCCCATCTTTTTTAATGTTTAATCATAATTTCTTAAACGATAATATTCTAGCATTATTATATTACAAAAGCAATAATTTATGTTTTAAAGTACCTCTATTTGTACTAATTCAACCTCAACTGAAGTTTCTTGTCCAAATAAATCAATTAAAACCTTTAATTTTTGATGTTCTAAATCAACCGTTTCAATTTTACCAGACATAGTATTAAAAGGTCCAGCAATAATTCTAACTTGATCCCCTTTGTTTAATTTATTACCTAGCTCCACTCTACTCATTCCCATTTGACTTAAAATACGATCAATTTCAACGGGTGATAAAGGAATTGGTTTAGCCCCTTTCCCACTTGAACCAATAAAACCAGTAACTCCAGGGGTATTCCTAACTACATACCAAGCTTCATCCGACATAATCATTTCCACCAACACATAACCAGGAAACATTTTCTTGATTTTTTCCTTCTTAGTACCATCCTTTATTTCAATTTCCTTTTGTTCGGGTACTACTACTCTAAAGATATAATCTTGCATTTCCATTGAATTAATTCGCATCTCTAATTTTTCTTTAACTTTATTTTCATGTCCCGAGTAAGTGTTAACTACATACCATTCTTTTTTCATAATTATCTAAAAACCACCTTAATAAATGCTATCATTAAATTAATAACATAAAAAAATAAAGCAAACAATGAACCTAAACTTAAAACTGCAATCGAGTATTTAAACATATATTTTCTGTCTGGCCATCGGACGCGCTTTAACTCTTTTTTTACTCCGTTTATAAATAATAAAATTGTTTTCATTATCCACCGACCTTTTTATTTTTACCAAAATAAAAACACTGCTCCGTGTTGTTGCTTATAACATAACATAGCTTTATATAAATGTCAACTAATAAAACACTAAAAAAAACCAATTTTTATGATTAACTTGTGATAATGTCTTAAGTGTTATCTTTGGAAAATGTCCCAAATATAAGATATAATAATCCGCTGAGGTGGAAAAAATGAGAAAGGTATTATTAAGAATGAATGAACAACAAAAATATGAAATAATTAAGGAATTAGTGGATCACGAAGGAAACAAAAACAAAGCCGCTTTGAAATTGAATTTATCAAGAAGGCAAGTAAATCGCCTAATAATTAAATATAAGGAGAATGGTAAATCAGCTTTTGTTCATGGCAATCGTAATAGAAAACCCATAAAACAAAGAAACAATTAATAATTAGATAAATCTAAGCCTTTTTTTAATTTATTTTTAATTCGTTGAATAGTACTATCAATTGATTTATATGATTTTCCTAAAATAGTTGCTATTTCTTTATAACTAAAATTATTTAACTTTAATTCAAAAACTTGTTGTTCAAGAGGCGTCAAAAGTTTATTAATGGTAGCTTTTAACTCGGCTTCTTGTTCTAATTCAATTATATAATTACTAGGATCAGTTTCTTTTTGATCAGCTAAAAAGGATATTAAAGGCCTGTTAATAACAAAGGTATTTTCTAATGAAATTGAATCATTTAAAAGCTTATGCTTTTGTCTATCAGCAGCTGAAACAGCTCCATTGATTTGCCTTTCAATACAAAGATTAGCAAAAGTAGTAAATTTTACTCCCTTTCTACTTTTAAAATCTCTAATCGCTTCATTAAAACCAATTGTTCCTTCTTGCATTAAATCATTATGATCTAAACCTTTTTTACTACCGTATTTTAAATACTTATTTACCTTTGTCTTAATAACTTTATAATATTTGTTATATAAAATATGATAAGCTTGTTCATGTTGTTCACTAATTAAATCTAGAAGTTCAAAATCATTATATTCTTTATATTTAAGCAAATTATCCCTACTTTCTAGTTTCAATTATTTTATAAATAATAACACCAGCCGCTACTGAAGCATTTAAACTATTAATTTTTCCTTTCATAGGAATAGAAATAGTAAAATCACATAGTCTTTTAGTTAAATCCTTAATTCCTTTCCCTTCATTACCAATTACCAACGCTAAAGGAACATTATAATCAACTTTAAGATAAGACACATCTCCTTTTTTATCAGTTCCAATTATCCAAATTCCCTTATCCTTCAATTCTTTAATAGTTTGATTAATATTAGTAACCTGACAAATTAAAACATTATCCAAGGCTCCCGAACTTACTTTCATAACCGCACTATTGATAGTTACACTCCTATCTTTAGGAATAATAATGCCATCTACTCCTGCCGCTTCACAAGTCCTAATAATCGAACCCAAATTACGAACATCTTCTAAATGATCTAAAATTACAATTAAAGCTAATTCCTTAATATTATTTAATAATTTTGTTAACGAACAAAAATGATAATCAGGGATATCTAATATTATACCTTGATTATTTCCTTTGACAAGTTTTATTAATTCCCTTTTAGATTTAAAAATGGGTTTAATATTGCGTTTCTTTAATTCTAAAATAATATCTTTGTCTTTAAAATTATCATAAAGATAAACTTTATTAATTTTTTTATTATTAGCTAACAATATTTTTGCTACATTCTTACCATAAACATACATCTTTAGATTCCTTTCTTATTATTAAGGGATTTTAATAGTAAATTCTCCATCTTTAGAATAAAGATATTTTTCTCTAGCATAACGGGCAACATAATCTGGATCTTGAAATTTTTCAACTTCTGTTTGTAAATATATTTCTTCTTCCTTTAAACGCATCATTTCAACCTTCAAAAACATTTTTTCCCGATGACGAAGAGAAATCTTAAACCATATTTGCGCAATACTTATAACTATTACCAAAATAATGGTTATCGCCATAACCAAAATTAAGATCATTCGCCTTTTAGCCTTTTTACTAACAAACTTTTTCATTAATTATCCCACCTATCAAAATTATAACATTTTATAATTGGTTTTTTAACTCCTTTTGTCAATCTCCAAGTGTTATTTTACGTTTAATCATTATTTTTAATTTCTTAAATTGATAATTACTTATTAAAAACCCCATTATTATCATAACAACAAAGTAAAAATGAATAATTCCATTATTAATAATCTTTATAATGATAAAATATAATAAAACATTGCTAATAACAAACATAATATTAATTAAAATTCGATAACCCAATTTACTTTTATAAATATATTTATAATTAATATTTAATAATATCGCAAAAAGAACCCCATAAAAAAAAGAGAAAACTAATGATTTAATTTGAATAACTAATTCTATCATTTGAAAAGACGATTAAAAACTCCTTCTTCCTTTTCTTTGCCACTTAAACTCTCGATATAATTTAAACCAATTAATTTCCCTTTAATAGTCACTGTCCCCTGGTAAGTATCTAATTTTATAATTTCTAAATCATTACCCTTAATCATTAAAAAACCCAATGATGTTTCCATCAAAAATTCTTCGCTATCAAAACTTTCGATTTTTTTCACGCCTGAAACAACAATATTATTTCTTTCATTTATTGATATCGCATGAGAAATATTATTATCAATCTTGTCCATTATAGCCTCCTTTGCTACAATATATGTTCAAAACTGATAATTATTCAAGCGAAAATAATCTTTAAATTGCTTCAGTTTCTGTTTCTTTTTGATATTCTTCTAAAATAGCCTGTTCAAACATTTGACGAACTTCAGAATTAGTGGGATGTGCGATGTCACGATATCCGCCCGTAGCTGTTTTACGACTAGGCATAGCAATAAAAACCCCGTTATCACCTTCGATAATTCTTATATCATGAATAGCAAAACTATCGTCTAATAAAACTGATGCAATACCTTTCATTCTAGAATTTTCTTTTTCTATCTTACGGACATTGACTGATGTGATTTTCACGACAATTCTCTCCTTTCGCCTAAAATCTCCTATGATAATATTATACCATTTTGGAAAAAATTGCAAGTTTTTTGTCGTTATAAATTATTTATA
>CAZBGR010000018.1:0-16013 GCA_964491535.1 uncultured Muribaculaceae bacterium | reverse complement strand
GCATGTCTTAGGCATGCCGCCAGCGTTCATCCTGAGCCAGGATCAAACTCTCAAATAAATATAATTTATTTAATTTTAATTAATTATCCTAGCTACTCAAAATTGACATTTTGCTCAGTTTTCAAAGATCATCAACGTCCTTAAAAAGAACGTACGTCTAATATAACAAATATAATCAATTATGTCAACCATTTTTAAATGCTTTTTGTAAAAAAAACGACAAAAAGAAATATTTTACAAATTTTTATAATTTTTATTTCACGTAATATTATATGCAACAAGCTAAAATAAATACTTTTATTTGTTTATTCTTTACATTATTTAAACCTTTTGTAAAGAATATAATTTTTAAAAAGATCCATAATATAAAAGTAAGGAGGAAACAATGGATAAAGTCCCGAAAATGATTTCAACTAAAGATTTAGATTATATTAAAGATATGTTACATTGGAATTTAGTAGCTAGTAAAAAAGCTAATCATTATCTAAACTATCTTCAAGATCAAGAAGCTAAAGAATTAATTAAAGAAGCATCACTTAGGCATGCTAAACATTATCAAACAATATTAAATTTTTTAAGATAGGAGGATTTTTTTGAATAATAATACTGTTGCCAATCAAGAACAAACAACCCCTAAAAACAAAGAAATGAATGATATCGATTATTTAAATGACATGCTAGCTACTGAAAAAAGATTAATTACTAATTATACCATAGCATCAATTGAAGCTAGTAATGATTTTCTTTACGAAGAAATAAACAATATTTATCATGAAACTCATAATCTACAACGTCAATTATTTAATCTTTTATTTAAAAAGGGTTGGTACAAATTAGAGAAAGCTGACCAACATAAAATTAATTTGGTCTTAAACGAACAAGAAACCAAAACAAATGAATTACCCCAATTATAAACTATAATTAAAAAACGAAACATAAGTTTCGTTCAGACTGTTGACAAACCCCACTTTTAAAAAGTGGGGTTTTAGTTTGAAAAAAATTAATTTAATAATTAAATAATAATGTTTGTTGCTTTTTTATTATATTTAATATTAAGATGCTCTTTTTAGAGCTATCTTGCTGTTCTTTTTCGTATCTACTGACCTTGATAGATATGTTTTTCATGTTTTGAGCAGCACAAATCAACCAGGTATAATTCTGGTTCTTTTTTAAACCTTTATATTGAGCATATCTAAACCCGTGATTTTGCTTACTATCAGCGAAACTTCTTTCTATTGTTTCTTTTCTTAAACTATATAACATTTTCCCTTCATCTGATAACCTATTTAACCGGTAATGTTCGTTTAAATCTTCTTTTAAATGTCTTAAAACACAAATTTTTTTCCCGTAATCACAATACTTTTTGTAACCATTCCTGTCAATTTGACCTCTATATTCTAACACTTCACCAGTTTCTTTATTTATATAAATATCTAAATCTTTATCAAAAGCAAATTCTCTTTTAAAATCCCTTGATTCTTTACTACCATATCTTCTATAACCAATAATGCCAAATATATTATTATCATATAAATATTTTTTAATATCTAAACTTCCATATCCAGAATCCAAAGCTACTTTTTTTATATTGAAATTAAATTTACCTTTTATATACTCTATTCTATTTATATAAGGTTTTGAATCATGCACATTTCCCTTAGTAATATAGCAATCGACTATTATATTAGCCTTGCTATCCACCGTTCTATGATCAAGATACATAAAACCTTTTTCCTTATTATCCCTATGATAATAGCCACTTTCCTTATCAGTAGTGCTTTGTTTTATTTGTTTTTCTTCTAGGTCATCCTCATATTTAAATGGTTTTTTATGTTGTTTTATTCTTTCTTGATTTATTTCATCTTCCAACCATTTTCGTCTCGTTTTTACCGTTGCTTCAACAACCCCAACATATTTATTTTTATTAGCATTTGCTTTTTTATGAGTAGAATCGGTAAATAATATCTCGCCATCTACTAATTTATATTTAATTGCTTGTTTTACTATATTAATAAAAATCTTTTCAAAGATATCATTATTTTTAAACCTTCTTTCATAATTTTTAGAAAAGGTTGAGAAATGTGGTGTTTCCATGCCATAGGGTATATTGAGAAACCATCTATATTCGGCATCTACCTTTATCTTTTCGCATGTTTTTCGCATCGATTTTATACCGTCTAAAGCTTGAATAAACACTATTTTAAATAAGACTACAGGATCTAGACTAGGCCTACCATTGTTTTCACAATATAAATCTTTTACCTCATCATAAATAAAAGTGAAATCTATATATTTATCTATTTTTCTAAATAGGCTGTTTTCTGGAATCATATCTTCCATAGGCATAAATATAAATTCACTTTGTATACTTTTATTTATTGTTAACATTTTATCACTCACTTTCTCCCTACAACCTATATTTATTATACCACCTTTCCCCTTTACTTTCAATGGATTGCATAAAAAAAGTAAGAACTGTGAGCTTTAAAATTAGGTTGTATAAAGCGTTCTTACAATTTAATTATACTATATCTTTTACAAAACAAAAAGACCGTTGATTACCTTTGTCAACACTCTGAACGAAACATAAGTTTCGTTTTTAATTACTTAATATTTCTAAAGCCTTTTGTAATTGATTATCATTATCATAAGTAGGTTCAAGCCAATAAGCATCATCAAGGTCAATTATAATAGTAGGTTCTATTCCCACTTGTTCAATAGAATTACCGTCAGGAGTTAGCCATTCTTGAGTCGTAAATTTAATCATCGCTCCCCCATTTATATTTCTAGTTTCTTGAACCGTCCCTTTACCATACGATTTAACTCCAATAACATCACCTACATAACTTTCCTTAAAAGCAGCCGCTAAAATTTCAGAAGCCGAAGCACTTTGATTATTAATTAAAACTACTATCTTATAAGTTCTTTTATCAACCGTCTTATCGTAATGTTTAGTTGTTATTTGGTTTTCTTTAGTTTGATAAAGAACCTTATCTTTAGGAAAAAATAATGACAACATCTTTTCGACTGCATCTAAATAACCACCTGAATTATCACGAACATCAATTATTAAAGAATCCATGGCTTGATTTTCTAAATCAAGTAAAGCTTCTTTAAATTGTTGATACGTATTCCCTGCAAATAAAGAAATGCCAAGATAACCTATCTTTTTTTGATCCTTTATAAACAGTTCCTTAATTACCGAATCTAAAGTAATATCCTCTTTAGTAACTATAAATGATAATAATTTTCCATCACGTTCAATTTCTAAATTAACTTTAGGACCTGATTGATGTTTAATATAAGTTGCTAAATTAGAGCTCCCCATTTCAGTAGCATCCTGGCTATCAACCTTAACAATTACATCAAGCGGTTTTAGACCGGCTCTAAAAGCAGGTGTTTCTCTAAAAACATTAATAACTGTTATTTTATTACCTACTTCAATAAGTTCAATCCCAATCCCATGATATTCACCATTCATCCTTTCATCAAATGATTGCTTTTCTTCAACATCAAAAAACATCGAATTAGGATCATCTAATGATAACAACATTCCTTCAATAGCAGCTTTAACTAATTTTTCTTGATCAACATCTTGATAATATTTATTTAATATTAATTCATAAATATCATTTATAGGTTTTAAATTCTTATTAAAATTAACCTCATTAGGTTGATTATTATTAGGAGCGATACTATAATAAGTAACAAATATCCCTGCTCCTAAACTAATAAAAGCCGTAATCATTATTATTAAAGCTACCTCAATTAAATTATAATTATCTTTCCTTTTTCTATGTTCCTTTTTATCTTTAAATCCTTTAAAATAATCAATTATCTTTTTCATTTAGTCACCTCTTAATCATTAATTTTAGTATAACATATAAATTTTTTTTATTGTATAGGAAGGGCTAAAATTGACGAATTTTTGTCAATTCCTGAACCTTGATAATAAGTAGGGACCCGGTACTTTAACACTTTTATAATTATAAAACTTCGTAAACCATTGAAAAATGGTTGTTTTTTTGTCAAATTTATCATTTTTCTATTGCGTACAACCACGTATTTGTGGTATAATGCGTTTATGAAGGATGTGATATTATGAGAATAAGAACTGTCAGTTCTAAATCTGCTACCCATTATGCCATTATTTATGATGTGACTATTAATAATAAAAGAACTACTAGAATATACGAAAACTTAGGTACTCTTGATACAATTAAAGAAAGGGCTTTAGATCAAGACCCTCTTGAATGGGTAAAACAATATGTTTATGAATTAAACGAAGAAATTAAAAAAAATAATTTACCGGTTATAATAAAGAAACACCCTAATAAAAGAATTGAAAAAGACAAACAACAAGTATTTAATGGCGGTTATTTGTTTTTACAAAACATTTATCATAGTTTAGGTATACATAACATCTGTAACGATATTCAAAATAAATATCAATTTAAATATGATTTAAATTCTATTTTATCTAGATTAATATATTCAAGAATTTTATTTCCCGCTTCTAAACTTAAAACTTTAGATTTATCTAAAAACTTTATTGAACAACCAACTTTTAAATATCAACATATTTTAAGGGGTTTAGAGATCATTAACAAGGAAAATGATTTTATCCAAACAGAACTTTATAAAAACTCTTTAAAATATTCTAAAAGAAATGATAAAGTTTTATTTTATGATTGTACCAATTTTTATTTTGAAATAGAACAAGATGATGATTTTAGGAAATATGGGAAAAGTAAAGAAAATCGCCCCAACCCAATTGTTGGGATGGGATTGTTTTTAGATGGAGATGGAATCCCCCTTGCTTTCAGTATTTTCCCCGGAAATACAAATGAACAAATCACTTTAAAACCTTTAGAGAAAAAAATTATAAATGATTTCAAACATTCTAAATTTATCGTTTGTACCGATGCCGGTCTTGCTAGTTCTTCAAATCGAAAGTTCAACAATACTAATGAAAGACGATTCGTTACTACTCAATCATTAAAAAAATTAAAAGGTTTTTTAAAAGATTGGGCTTTAGATTTATCAAAAGGATGGAAACTTCCAAAAAGCAATAAAACATATGATATCTCTACCCTTAGAAGTGATGAGGTTTTGATTAATCAATTTAAAGATAAAACCTTCTATAAAGAAAGATGGCTTAAAGAAGATGGGCTCGAACAAAGGTTAATTGTTACCTTTTCTCCTAAATATCAAGAATATCAAAAAAATATTAGAGAAAAACAAATTAATCGAGCTTTAAGTATCATTGAGAAAAACCCCCAAAAACTTAAATCTAATAATGAAAATGATCCTAAAAGATTTATTGAAACCGTTGCTACTACTATTAATGGAGAAACGGCAACAAAAAACCATTATTTATTAAACGAGGAAAAAATAAATAATGAAATGTTGTATGATGGATTATATGCCGTATGTACTAATTTAGAAGATCCGGTAGAAGATATTATTAATATCAATAAACAAAGATGGGAAATTGAAGAATCTTTTAAAATAATGAAGTCAGAGTTTAATGCAAGACCAATCTTTTTATCTAGAGAAGATAGAATTAAAGCTCATTTTACCGTTTGTTTCTTATCTTTAATAATATATAGATATTTAGAAAAAAAGATTGGTCAATCATATACAACCTCCAAACTTATTAATGAATTAAGAAATTATAATTTTAAAAACGAAAATGATATTGGTTATTCACCCTCATATAAAAGAACAGATTTAACAGATTTACTTCATGAAAAGTTTAACTTTAATACTGATTATGAGATTATTGAAAATAAAAAGATGAGAAAGATTATCAAAGAAAGTAAATTTTAAAAATTGTACGCACTATTTTAAATATAAAAAAACTCCGATAAGCATTATAAATAAAGGCCTAAGGAGTTTTTACTCTTTAAAAAGTGTTAAAGATGGGATTTTAGTATAACATATAAATTTTTTTTATTGTATAGGAAGGGCTAAAATTGACGAATTTTTGTCAATTCCTGAACCTTGATAATAAGTAGGGACCTTTCCTTGAACTACTTTTAAAGCTACTGGAATATCAGTTGCAACAGTTACTTTTTTTGACATTAAAGGCAAATTCACCTGTTCTGTTACTTCTATTTGAATATAAACCTCAATCAAAGCATTATTAATGCCATATTGATTAACCTTAGTATTAACATTACTAATCACATTGCCTATTAAATTTAATTTTACCGGAATACGAGGACCTAAATTAGATAAAAAAGCATTTTTAAAAACAGCCCCTATTGGAATTTCATAAATTATACCTTTTCTTAACTTTTCTTTATCATATTCAATTAAAACATCTTCTGGAATTTCAACAAGATCAACATTACCCTGTTCTAAAGCTTTTAAATATAATTGAACTAAATTAGTAGTCGCACTTAAAACCTTATTTACTACAATTGGATCAAAATCAATAGTTTGAATTTCTCCTTCATTATTTTGAATAATATTAAACAATTGATTAATATTAATTTCGCTAGCCACTTGTTTAGTAATCGCTCGATTTATAATTAAATTAGATAATTTTACAGTTTCTACTTCAGCAAAATTCAATAAAACAGGCGATACTTTTTTATTTAACCAACTAAAAATTAAAATAATTATTAAAAAAGATAAGCCTAACAACCAAATTAAGAAGCTTACCTTCTTAATTTTTCTTTTCTTTTTTAACCTTAATTTTCCCATCTCATCCCCTATTAATATATATGATATTAATAAAAAGTAATAACTACATAACCAGCAATTATAAATAAAAGGCCAATTAAAATAGTTATTAAAACTTTAATTAATTTATTATTAGTTTTTACAGTCGATTCTAAATTTTCTAAATGATCAAAGTTATTTTTAGTAAAAGACATCACATCAGTATAAAAAGTATTATCTTCTTTTTCTTTAAGTTGAAGATCCTTTAAATCAGATCTAGTTACTGGCCTTGTTAAAACTGTATCATCAGTGGGCTTTAAAGCCTTAAATAAATCATTAGTAGTATCTCCTTTTTCATTTTTTATATCCTCAACTAAACTAGTTAGATCAGTATCCTTAGTAAAAAAATCATCAACCATCTTTTCCTCAAGCTCTTCATTTTTAGCTTTGAATTCTAAATTAGATAAAATGTTATATTGCGTATTTTGTAATTTCCTTCTTTTAACTTGTTCAGTTTCCGGTTGCTTACTTTTAGCCATTTCTAAAATATCATTAATATCATAGACCCTATTTTCAATATCATTATACATACTATGTTCTTCTTTTAAACCTTCTTTGTCATCACCAACCAAATTATGATACTTTTTGGCTCTTAAATAATCACTTCGATTATCAATAATATCTTTGACATTAGTAATGTCAACCTCATTATCAAGCAAAGAAACCTTAGTCCGAGGGATTAAAGGCTTATCCATTTCAGTATATAAAGCCTTGTTTTTTATAGTTCTGGCAGATGATTCATCTACCTTATAATACTTTTCCATTCGACTCTTCATCTTATCCCTCCCATCATAATAATATCATAAATTTGACATTTTTCAAATATAATAATATTGCTTTTTATTTATTTTTTTAATATAATTATTTCATATCAAGGAGGAATTTTAATTGAGAGTAACAGTAGATAAAGATTTATGTATTGGTTGTGGAGCTTGTGTTGGGATCTGCCCTGATGTATTTGATTTTGATGATGATGGTTTAGCCTATGTTAAAAATGAAGAAGCTATCAAAGATAAGTATTTAGAAAAAACCAAAGAAGCGATTGAAAATTGCCCAACTGATGCCATTTATGAAAAATAAGAACCTAGGTTCTTTTTTTATTATCACTCCATTATATAAATTCTTTAAGCCTTGACCGAACAATACCAAACAACTCTTTAAAATTATAGTAATTACTATCTTATTCATAACCTTGTTTTATTAAGTTAACCTTTTCCTTTAATGAATGATTATCCTTTTCAATATCATAATTACGATAATCATATTTAAAACGTCTTTGATACCCAGAACTATAATCATAAACAGATTTACCCCTTTTATCGGTATCTTTAACAATATAAATCAATTCATCAAGAGAAACATCATCTAACATTCCATGACCTTGACCATCAATTATATGTGGATAGCTTTGTCCTTTACCCTTTTCTAATTCTCTTTCTCCTAAATAAGTTATTAAAAAGGTTGTCGTTGTCCCAAAATCATAATTCATAACCAGTTTATCATTCACTCTTAAATTCAATTTGCAAAGTTTAGTAATCGTAGCATCAGTTAACTTATTATTTTCATGATAATCAACTTCAATCATACTATCATATATAAAATTTTTATATCTAACATCGTATAAATGATAAGCTAACGAATCAAAGGTTGCAAGAATAGTATATACCAAATCAGCCACCGTTTTTAAATCAGTAATTTCAATAATTCTCCATATTTTATTTTCTAATTTTTTTATTTCCACTTTAAACATTAATACCTTTAACATTTTATCCTCCTATTACTTTAATATATAAATTAATATATCAAAATTCAAAATATTTAATTATAATATTTTGATCCTTTTACTATTATTATTTTCTTCTCCTTTATAATGATTAATCCTTTTCAATTTGTTTAACACTTTATCAATAAAATTTTGATACATAATATCCTCAATCTGTTCTTGGTTTAAATTAGAGTTGTGAAAAATCTTTTTTAACAGCTTTTTAGTATCTTTATATTCACAATTATTCAAATGAGGACATATTGGGTCAGGATCACAATTCATATTATCAGTTGCAATTGCTATATTTTTATACCCTATTAATTTTCCTATATATTCTATATGATGTAAGAATAACAAATTAAAAGGCTCATTAATATTAATTATCTCTTTATTATCAAAGATAGGTTTTAACATCTTTTTATGGAGCATAACCCCAATCAAACCATCAAAATCTTTAATAGCTAATATTTGATTATCTGTTAAATTACGGTTCATAAATAAAGTATTATCTAAGTTAGCTAATTGTTCAGAAGATAATTTATTTTTATCATATAAAGCCTTAGCATTAGCATGAGATACCATCACCATTACTTCTTTTTTTGATTTTTTAATATTGCGAAGCAAAAAAATAATATCCCAAAAAGTTTTTTCATTAGCATGCGCTAAATCAATAATATATCCTAAATCAACAGCTTTCTTTATTAATAATATCCCCTTTTTTGTTAATCCTTTATCTTTATTTCGATTTCCAGAACCATACATATTAGAATCATTCCAAACAGGCGCAATCGCTCTTACCCCTAAAGCTTTTAACTCTTCTAAATTTTCTATTTTTAAATAAGTGCAACCTTCAATTTGATAAATAAAAGATTCAGGATTAGGTAATAAATTATACTTTTTAATTAACTCATCAGTTATTTTTAACATCTTTAAAACATCAATTTCTTCTTTTTTAATATTTAAATCATGTCCCATTTCTTCTAAAGGCATAAAAAAAAGATTTAAAATACCATGAGTTATATTATCTGTATTATAATTCGTACGTGCAAAAGATATCATTCGTTCAATATCATGACGCCATATATAAACATGAGTTAATAAATCATAATGAATATCAGCCAACATATTATACCTCCATCTGCCTAATGTTATTAATAGGCTCCTTATTATCTGTTTTATAAATATACTCTAAAAAACGATACTGTAAGCTTAGCCGAAGCGCGGGGCGAATAAGATAGGGATCCTTAGTAAAAGGAAGAGTTTTAGAAAGGTAAACCTTTCGACCTTTAATTAATAAATATTTTGTTTCCTTATCCCTTAATACTAAATTATTACATCCCTTATTTAAAACCGTTACCCGATTATGAGTACGATTACTACCTAATACTAAATATATTTTGTTTAAATAATCAACTATAATATAAACTCCCGTAAAACCCCAAATAGCTAAACTACAACCTGAGAGTGGATGGTAAACCTCTGAGCGGTAAGAATGAGGATTTTTAAGAAAACATAAATAACCAAAATATTGAGCATATTTGTTTTTCTTTATTCTTTTACCAGTTCTATTTTTAGTTAAAGATAGTATTTCTTTTTTAGTTAATAGCTTATCATTAATTATTCCTATCGCTAATTTAACTAAATCTTCAGTAGTCGAAAACAAGCCTGCATGACCCGCTAAAATAGTATTTTCCTTACCCATTATTCTAGCTTTTAAATCATTTACTGTTCCTTTATTTGAATTAGTAATAAATACTTGATTATTGCTTTTAAAACATTTATATTCATAATTAGTATTAACTATTCTTTTTAACTTAGATGATGGTACCTTTATACAAGTATCATTCATCTTTAATGGATGAATAATGTATTGACAAACCAAATCATAAAACAGCTTATTTGTAGCTCGCTCTAATACATATTTTAATACCATAGGCGCTAAATCATTATATCTTCTATCAATTCCTGGTTTAAAGTTTTTCTTTTTAATAACCCTAAATAATATTTTTTCCATTTCCTCAGAAGAAACTTTATTAAAAAATAACAACTGCTTATTATTTGTCTGACAACTAATTTCAAGAGGAATAAAAGTTAACAATTCCTTAATTGTTATTTTTTTAATATACAGAAAACGAGTATCATAATCACCAACTTGATCATTAATATTAATAACCTTATCTTTAATTAACTTCATAGTTACTAAGCTTGTAAATAACTTTGTCACCGATGCTAAATCAAAAATAGCATCATAAGTCATTTTTTCTACATCTTTTATTATCTTTTTGTCTTTTAAAGTCACTTCTTGTTTATTCCCAATTATAATTGTTTCACGATAATTAAGTGTCCCATAAGTAAGATTCATCCCGGCCACAAGTTTTCTATCATTAATAATGGTTTTTAGTCCCTTTATTAAGGCACTCCGATTAAATAACTTTTCCCTAATTTGATCAATGTTATTATATCGCTCAATCAACTTTAGAACCGGTAATAATAATTGATAATATTGTTCTTTACTATATAAATTTTGTTGACTCAAATCAGCATTGTTATTTTGATTAACAATTAAGAAATCAATAAACTGGTTTAATTTAGCTTTCATTTAATTAATCACCACTATTATTATACATTTTTCTCTCTTTCTTTTCAATCCTTAGTTTGTATGCAAACTAAGACTTTTATACATTAATTTGATAATATAATTAACCCCGAAAGAAATTTTAATTATGAATATGTATTCAAGAAAAATAGAAGAAGAATTTATTAAAGACATACTAAAAAAAGGTTTTTATGCTGATAAAGAAATACTTACTGAGACATTAAGAGAAATAGAACCCCTATTAAATCATAGTAAAGATAAAAGCTTAGAAGAAATAATAACTATTTTGTTTAATAATCTTAATAACACCTTATATAAGTTAACAAAAGAAGATTATCAAATTCCTGGCTATCATATTGAAATTATGTCTGATTTTATAAGGGCCATTCTTTATGACGGGGTTTTAAATGAAACTAAAACCCCAATGCCAAAAAATGCTCTTTTTGATATAGCTTCAATAACCAAATTAGCTACTCAAATTATCTCATATAATTTAATTAAAGAAGGCTATTATAACTTTGATGATAAAATTAAAGATTTGCATCCAAAATTTAAAAAAGCAGATAATTTAGATGTTAAAACTATTATGAATTTTTCTTTTTCTTATAATCTTGATGGCCAAATAGAAAAAGTCACTTCTATAGAAGATGCGAAAAAAATTTTATATACACTAGGTATAAGAGAAAAAGATACCTATACTTATATTGATTTAGGAATGAATTGTTTAAAAGAAGTTATGGAATATGTTACAAAAAAATCATTCGACCAATTATTTCAAGAATATATTGTTACTAAATTAAATTTAAAAGATACTTATTTAACTGTTCCTAAAGATAAACTTCATTTAATTACTGGCACTCCTAATGCTCATTTAGGAAAAGTTAATGATATGAAAGCTATTAAATTAGGAGGAATTAGTGGTCATGCCGGCATCTTAGCTAGTAGTAAAGACTTGCTAAAAATTGTTAAAAACTTATATGTTAATAATTCTTTTTTTCCTCAAGAAAAAGTAAAAGATGTTTATACCCAAAGCGAATATAGTAAAGCTTCAGACGATCAAAGAGGTATTATGGGTAATGCTTGTTGTACTATAGGAGGACCATTTGTTGATTATTTATCTCCACTAGATGCTTCAGCTTATCAAGGGAGCACTCGAACTCAAATTAATATAGGTACTTATAATGATACCCTTACTGCTTCTTCTATCTTACTTAATCCTGCTTCAACGGGTTTAGAAAGAGCTGAAGAAATAGAAAAAATATCAAACAAAAAATTCGTTACTAAATATCATTTTGAGGGACAAGATTATGTTCAAATGGCCACTCAAACTATCTTACCCGTTAAAGAAGTAGTTAAACCCTTAACTAAAGAAATAGCTAAACATCTTTACAACTAGCTTTCTTAAAAACTCTAATTAATAACTATGAACCCAATTATACTAATCAAACATCAGTCGATATAAAAAGCAGATAATAAAACTGCTTTTTTTATAAAATAAATTATTTAAATAATAAACTAACTACTAAAATACTAGCCACAATCCCAATCAAATCAGCAAGTAACCCTACCCATAAAGCATGCCTTATCTTTTTAATACCTACAAATCCAAAATAAAGAGTAATAATGTAAATAGTAGTATCAGTGCTCCCTTGAATAGTAGAAGCTACTCGGCCAACAAATGAATCAACACCATATTGAAGATAAAGATCATTAAGTAGCGCTAAAGTAGCTGTTCCAGAAATAGGCCTCATAATTGCCATTGGAATAATTTCAATAGGTACCTTAAGTAATATAAATAAGGGTTTTAATAGTTTTAGAAAATCATTTAAAAAATTACTTTTAATTAAGATATTAACCGCTATTACCATAGCTAATAAATAAGGAAATATATTAATACTTATTTCAATTCCTTCTTTAGCACCTTTAATAAAAACGTCATAGACGTTTATTTTTTTAAATAAAGCATAAATAACGATAATAAAAATTAAAATAGGTAATATAAATGATGATAAATTAAAAAATAACATTCTATCCCCTCTTTATATTAGATATAAAATGATCAATTAATAAAGCTATTATTCCCGAAATAAAAGTAGCAATAATAATAGTTAATATTATGTCAGTTGGATTTTTACTATGATGCATCATTCTTAAGGAAATAAGAGTAGTCGGAATAATAGTAATACTACTAGTATTTAAAACTAAAAAGGTAATCATACTCCGGCTTGCTGTATCTTTTTTTTGATTTAGAGTTTGTAATGAGGCCATCGCTTTTAAACCAAAAGGAGTGGCTGCATTTCCTAAACCAAATAAAGTAGCTACTAAATTAGAAGCTATATACCCTAAAGATTCATGCTTTTTAGGAACCTCTGGAAATAAAAAAGATAAAAAGGGCGCTAAAAGATTAACTAATTTATCTAATAAACCACTAGCTTTAGTAATAGCCATAATTCCAACCCATAAACTAATAAGGGGAAAAATAGTTAAAAACATATCCAAAGCCACTTTAGCACTCTTTATTATTTCATAATTAATTGATGATATATTACCAGTTAATAAACCATATAAAATACCTATCATAATAAAAAAGGCCCATATTTTATTAATCATGAGCTAAAAAATCCCCATAAGCGATGCCACCATTTTAAAACTACTTTAGGTTTTTCTTTTACTTCAATAAAAAGATCTTCAACATGAATTAATTGATCTTTAAAATAAACCTCTATTTCCCCTACTTTATCTTGATCTTTATACTTTCTAGTTTTAATCACTTTAGCAGTAATAGAAATAGCATCTAATTCCGATGCTAAAAGAAGATAATAATAATTATTTTTAATATATAAAAGTTCTTGATAATAATCAGTTATTAAATCAAAAGTATCTTTATTTAAAATAAGATAACGATGATAATTATTAAAAGCATATTCATATAAAGATTGATGAGTATGCCAATCATCATGATCATTTAAAGTAACTATAATTAAGTTAGTATTACCTTTAGTTGCTGAAGTAACTAAAGTTCTTTTAGCTTTTTCCGTAAAACCCGTTTTACCACCAGTTGTATATTTATAAAGAGATAATAATTTATTTTTATTATGCCATACATAAGTCTTATAACTAGATTTAGCTACATATTTTTTAGTGCCTACTATTTTCTTATATTCATCTATCCCATTAGCGTATTTAGTTAATAAAGCCATATCATAAACAGTTGATATATTAGAACCCTTTTCATCTAAGCCATGAGGATTAACAAACATAGTATTTACCATCTTTAAAGCTTTAGCTTTATCATTCATCAGCTTAACAAAAGCTGTTTCCGATTTAGCTAAAAAAGTAGCAATCCCTAAAGCAGCATCATTCCCACTATGAAGCATTAATCCATAAACTAAATCCCTTAAACTAATTTCTTCCCCTATTTCAATATAAATATTAGACCCATAAGCTTTTAAAACACTATCATCAATCTTCACTATTTCATCCAAACGATTAGATTCAATCGCCAATAAAGCTGTCATAATCTTAGTCGTACTAGCTATTAATTTAGGTTTATAAAGATTCTTACTAAACAAAATTCTATTTGTTTCTTCATCCATTAAAATAACAGCTTCACTACTAACCGCTAAAGCTCTAATAGGAATAATAAACAAAAAATACACTAATATAAAAAAAACTATTTTTTTTATAATCATCACCTACTAATAAATATGAAAAAAAATAGTTAGTTAGTCCAAATTAAATGGGATTATTAATATTAATAATCCCATTTAACTACCTTTATATACCCCATGTATTTTTTGTTTCTCAACATCAGTTAAATTTTCTAATTTCCATTCATTATCCACCTCATCCTTAGTTAATCTTAAATCTAAAGTATACTTAATCCGGTTTTTCTCATCAGTAAGTTTACCTAACTTATAATCCATATACTTTTCCTCTGAAAAATCACCCTTTTCATCTTCAAATTCCTCTTTATGTTCTTCTACATATTTATCAATATCATCTTCAACCCTATTAAAATCATAAACCTCTATCTCCACCGTTACAATCGCATTATTACCATCAATTACTTCATCCTTAATATTATAAGTTAAATTTTGATATTGCCTACGCATTAAAGTCTTATAATCATCTTTTTGATTATTAGTTAACTTATCATCAAAAATAACTTCATCTAATTGATCTAAAACCTTATTATCTAATGCTTGATATTTCCCTAAAAAAGTCTCAACCGCTCTCGTCGGAGAAGATTTAGATTTAAACAAAGCACATTTACAACCAGTAACTAAAAAAATAACCATCATTCCAAGTAATAATCTTTTCATCTTTGCCTCCTTCATTTATATATTGGCAAAAATAATCCTAATTATACCCAAAATAATAATTTTTTAAAATTATATTTTAAAAATAAATATTTATTTTACTATACTTAATTATGCTCGGCGCAATCGCCCAGCCTTTTTACGGCTGAGCGATTATTTACGCACCAAAGGCGCGTCTCAAAATCCCTTTGGGATTTTGCTTTTCCTTATTCGCCTCCTCTTGGTTTCCTTTACTTAATTGTATAGGGATTTGTTAAAGTTCCTGTTCCCTCACTATGGAGGATGTCAGATTTCAGATTAAGGACGGGGCGCCCGCCGATCGCGCTGGACGCATAGTAGTAGTTCAAGTAACCTGAAGAGGACACGCCCCAAACAGAGGACGTAGACGTCGCACGAGCATTTAGGGTCCAATAAAAATAATCCGATTTATAAAGGAAATTAGTAACGGTGATATTGTCTATGCCACAAACTTCATTTATACCTCCAGACCCTTCACAACCTATATGACTAGAAGTGCTTATATAATCACTTGGTCTGATTAATCCTACTCCCGAAAGGGCAGTTGTTTTACCTAGATATCCATCGCTATTCACACATT
>CAZBGR010000017.1:0-16235 GCA_964491535.1 uncultured Muribaculaceae bacterium | reverse complement strand
ATTTTCCCGCTTATAATCAACTTTTTTTAGGACATTTTCCTAAGTTATTGACATACATTTGGTTAACATTCCCTTTGTTTACACATAAAATTTTATAATAATTATTAATCATAATTTTTCTTTTGTTCCATTAATTACACCATTTAAACATTTATTACCCCAACTATCTAATAGTTTTTTATTTTTATAAACACAAATAATATCACAATGATTAGGGCATTTATAACACTCTATGCCTTTAATCTCAAAATTTATTTCTTTAATATTAAAATCAAATGGCTTATCTAAGCTTTCTTTTTGTGATAAAATAGCAACCCCCAAGGCCCCTGTTAAATGACCTTTATCATCAACGATTATCTTCTCTTGTAAAGCTTCTTCAAAAGCTTTAACAACCCCTATATTTTTACTTACTCCACCTTGGAAAACAATAGGCGGTTTTATCTTTTTCCCTTTGGCAACATTATTTAAATAGTTATTAACTACCGCTTTACATAAACCAGCAATAATATTTTCCTTTTTATACCCCATTTGGGCTTTATGAATAAGATCTGATTCGGCAAAAACAGTGCATCTAGCAGCAATTTTTGTTGGTTTTTTAGAACGAAGAGCAATTTCTCCAAAATCCTTTACCTCAACGCCTAACCTCTTTGCTTGAGAAGATAAAAAAGAACCCGTCCCGGCCGCACATAAAGTATTCATAGCATAATCAACTACAATCCCTTTATCAATAATTATTATTTTTGAATCTTGGCCGCCTATTTCTAAAACCGTTTTAACATCAGAATGTAATGATAAAGCCCCTATCGCATGAGCCGTTATTTCGTTTTTAATTACCTTAGCACCTAAAATAGTTCCTACTAATTTCCTAGCACTACCGGTAACCCCCACCCCTTTAATTTTTATCTTATTAATATCAATTTGATTCTTTAAACGCTCGATTACTTTTTTTACGGCTACAACAGGATTACCTTCGGTCCATAAATAAACACTTCCTAAAACAAAATTATCACCATTAATAATTAATCCCTTAGTTGATATTGACCCAACATCAATCCCTAGATAAGCATCAATCATCTTTTTCTCTCCTCATTTTAATCATGTCATAAAAGGCCTCTAACCTTGTTTTAATAGCTTCTTCATTAGGATGAGAATCAAAAGATAAATAAATAATTGGTATCTTATAATCTCTAGCAACCTTTTCAATAATAGAAATAGCACCCACTTCAGGGGTACAACCAAATGATTTTAGATGAATCAAACCATCATAACCCTTCTTCGCTAAAACCTTGGTCATCGCTATATTATCCAATCCATCCGCTCCAATTGGATATTTACAATAACCATTACAAATCTTTAATAACCGCTTAAGATTAAATCGTTTACTAATTAAAAGATAAGTTAAATCTGTATAACGATCTATTTCTATTTTCATATTTATTAAAAATTGTTCTAAATAATAGTTTGAAGCTTCTTCCATGGCTGTATATAATTCTCCAATAACACCTACCTTTAAACAATCTTTTGGTTTATCAAGCTTAATTTTTCTAAACTCTTTATTATATTTTCTATATAATTTAAACAGATGAAAAAAGCCTCTAGTCTTTTTAAAATTATTTAACATTTCTTTAAATAAAGAATCAAAACTATGTTTTTTAACTTCAAAACCACTATTCTTTCTAATATAGATAGAAATTTTATCAAGATAACAAATCATCTTTAAGGATAAAACAAAATAATAAAAAAATTTTAAAATGGTTATTTTAGGATTAAGTTGTTTAAAGGTATTATAAAGATGAGGAAGTAAAGATTTATGATTGGAAGTTAAATTATAAAAGGTAAATTGATAACCTAAATCTTTTAAAATCAGTTGTTGAACTTCAGCATAATATCCATAACGACATCCTCCACCCGCTTGAATTAAGATATTAGCCCCCCTTTCTAAAGATTCAAGATAATTGCCCAAATTATATTTAAAGGGGGCACAAACAAACTCAGGACTATATTTAGCGCCTAAAAGTAATGTTTTTTTAGTTATTGGTAATGGTTCCATAATTTGATGATTAGTTAATTTACTTAATAAAAAGGAAATTGGATAATGATAATTTCCTAAACGGGGAAAACTAATTATTTTATTGGTCATTTTCTAATCCTCTTTTCTTTTAATAATATCAATAAAACATTCTATTCTAGTTTCTAAACCAGCATCATTAGTTAATTCATCAATAATAATAGTCATTATCGGTTTTTTTACTTTACGAAGGCACATTTCATTGGTTAACGAATCAGGCCCACAAGGAAAAACAGATATTAAAATAAGACCATCTACTTTATCTTGATAAAAAGCAATACTACTTAATAATTCTTTGCTATAAGTCCAATAAAGCTGATCTGAAATAACTTTATATTTATCTTTTATATCATCCTTATTAAAAACATCAGCATAAATTAGATCGACATCTTCCTTAATTAAACAATCAACAACCCTTTTCCCAATTAAAAAATCATAAAGATTATAAGCAAAACCAACTAATAATATCTTTTTTTTAAAACTAGTTTTTAACAAATTAAATTGTTTAAGATAGCGATGTTCTTCTTTTCTTTGAACAATCCTTTTGGCCTTCCTATAAGCTCTAATGATATCAGAACGCTTCTTATATAACCTTTTACCCATTAATAAAAATCCCTTTGCCTCATGAAATCCCTTTTCGACATCAATATTATAATGAATCAAACGAGTCTCACAAAGGTTATTAACTATATCATATAAAGCATTAAAATTAGTACATACCTTTTCTTTTTTAGCTAAACTAACAATTCTAGGAACTAAAATATAATCTACTTTATCACTTAAATAATCTATATGCCCTAAATATATTTTTAAAGCCAAACAACTTTCATCAATACTTAATTTTTTTCCTTGTTCTAGAATTTCAAAATTAGTTTCAGGGCTATAAACAATTTCGCAATCTAATTCATTAAAAAAATTAGCCCATAAATCTCCATATTTATAATAAAGTAAGGCCTTAGGAATACCAATTTTAGTTTTATAACTTGTCATTATTTATTTTGTCCTCTTTATTTTAATATATATTCATATCTCTTAAAAATATAGCTCTTAAATAAAAAATAGATATATTAATTAAATATATCTATTTTTAAGACTATTGATTGCTAACTGTCTAAGAAAGTTAATTATTTAACTTTTTTTACTTTTTATCCCTTTAGAACTTTTAGAAACTGATTTTGGCTTAACTGTTTTAGATGAAGAATCAACTTTTTCTGGCATTGAACCATGTTCCACTAAATAATCAATTTGCTCTTTAGTTAAAGTTTCTTCTTCAATTAAAGCTTCAGCAATTAATTTTAATAATTTAATATTTTCTTTAATAATCTCTTTAGCTTTATTATAACATTCATTAATTATTTTTCTTATTTCTTTATCAATTTCATGAGCCACCTCGTTAGAGAAATTACGACTCTTGTTATAATCTCTACCTAAGAAAACTCTCTCTTCTCTATCTTCTAATTTAATAGGTCCTAAATCACTCATTCCATATTCAGTAACCATACTACGAGCTATTTTAGTAGCTTTACTAAAATCATTTTCAGCTCCAGTAGTTATTTCGTTAAAAATTAATTCTTCCGCTACTCTACCTCCTAATAAACCAGTAATTTGTTCGGTTAATTCCTTTTTAGTAGCAGTATAACGTTCTTCCTTAGGCACCATCATCGCATAACCACCTGTCATACTTCTTGGAATAATAGTTACTTTTTGAACAATATGAGCATCATTTAATTTTAAACCTAAGACAACATGACCTGCTTCATGATGGGCAACTAAACGTTTTTCTTTATCAGTATATTTTTTACTCTTTTTAGCAGGGCCCATTAATACTCTATCTGTTCCCTCATCTATTTCACTCATCGTTATATGTTTTTTATTACGACGAACGGCTAATAAAGCAGCTTCATTAAGTAAGTTTTCTAAATCAGCCCCACTAAAACCAGCCGTCCTTTTAGCAATATGAGAGAAATTAACTGAAGGAGCAAAAATTTTATTTTTACCATGAACTTTCAATATTTCTTCTCTACCTTTTACATCGGGAAAATTAACTGTAATTTGGCGATCGAAACGACCAGGACGAAGTAACGCTGGGTCTAAAACATCAGGTCTGTTGGTAGCGGCAATAATGATAATTCCTTCATTAGTCCCAAAACCATCCATTTCAGTTAATAATTGATTTAGAGTTTGTTCTCGTTCATCATGTCCTCCACCTAACCCGGTTCCTCTTTGTCTTCCGACAGCATCAATTTCATCAATAAAGATTAAACAAGGAGCATTGTGTTTAGCTTGTTTAAACATATCTCTTACTCTACTAGCTCCTATTCCAACAAATAACTCAACAAAATCTGAACCACTAATAAAGTAAAAAGGAACATTAGCTTCACCAGCGACCGCTTTAGCTAATAAAGTTTTACCAGTTCCTGGAGGACCAACTAATAAAACACCTTTTGGGATTCTAGCTCCTAAACTTTGAAACTTTTTAGGCCTTTTTAAAAAGTCAATTAACTCGGCTACTTCTTCTTTTTCTTCAATTAAACCAGCAACATCTTTAAAAGTTGTTTTATTACTTTCTTCATTCAATTTAGCTCTACTACGGCCAAAATCAAATGAACGATTACTACCTCCTACTTGACGAGCAAAAAGATAAAAGACTCCGCCCATTAATAATAAAATTGGTAAAATATTAACTATAAATAAAAGAAAAGTACTTGATTCAGGATCAGCTTCAGTTGCTAATTCAAAACCATATTCTTCACGAGCTTTTAAAATTCTATCCATAACATGTTCTGAAAAAGGAACTTTAACAAAAAAACTTTCTTTTTCTTCATAACCTTCTAAACGACCTCTTATTTCATAAACCTTGGCTCGATCCCTTGGCGTTAATTTTAATTTTTCAATCTTATTATCAATTAAGACTTGTTCAAACTCATCATAAGTAAAAACATTTATCTTTTGATCTAAAAAATTTAAAACAAAAAGGGCTACCATTCCTAAAACAAACAAAAGAACATAGGGCATCATTCCTTTTTTTAAATTAGTTTTTTTCTTCATAAAAAACCTCCATCTCTAATAATACCTAACTATTATATCATAACTTTCTTCTTTTGACTTATCATATTTCGATTTTTTCAAACCCGGTATCCACAATACCTTTTCTGATGAATCAACTAAGATAGGCCACATTTCACGATCAGCTCCAGCTATCTTATGATCAATAAAAATATCTTTTATTTTTTTATGACCCAATAAACCTTTTACTTCCATTCTATCGCCTGTTTTTCGATTACGAACATAAAGAGGCATTTTTAATTCCTCGCTATTTAAACGAGTAACAAAATTATTAGTTACTTCGCTTTTATCTACTATTTCCAAATTCATACCGTTTGATAAATTAATATATGATATTAATTCTATTTCATAATCATTAGGTTGAGTTATATCTTGCATAAAAGTCAAATTATTATATGATTTAATTACTTTAATATTATTAGGTAAATGAATATAAGAATTAGGTTTAGATGATTCAATTAATTTATAAATTAAATCTAGATGACTATCATAAATAAGCATTAAATCATCATGATAAATACCCTCTAATATATAATTAATTATTTTAATTTGTAAGAGATGATCTATACTAAGCAGTTTTTCAATATTAATAACCCCTTGTTGATAAACTAAATTAATAACTTTGTTCATTTCTTTATCAATATAATTATTATATTCAGTTAAGGTTTTACTAAATTTAACAAACTTTTCATGAACATTTATATCTTCTTTCTTTAAAAAGGGTAATACGTATTTACGATAACGGTTTCTAGTATATTTGTTTTTTTTGTTCGATGAATCTTCTACATACTTTAAATTATGTTCTTTATTATATTTTAATATATCGTCTTTAGTTACTTCAATAAAAGGCCTTAAGATTTTATAAGCTCCCATATCTAAAACCTTAGCAAAGCCAGCATAACCTTTAAAAGTAGACCCTCTCACAATCCTCATTAATATTGTTTCAATTAAATCATCCCCATGATGAGCAGTAATTAAATATCTAGCATGATATTTTTTTACCATCTCATCAAAATATTTATATCTTTTGCTACGAGCTTCATTATGAAAATTATCATCTCCATATTCTTCTATTTTCATACTCTCAAAAATAATTTGATTATTATCACAATATTTTTCTATAAATATTTTTTCACTTTCACTTTCATTTCTAATATTATGATTAACATGTGCACAAATAATAAAAAGATCCGTTTCTAATTTTAATTCTTTTATAATATGCAACAAAGCCATCGAATCAGGTCCACCTGATACCCCTATAACAATAGTATCTTGATATTTAATCCCCATCTCTTTCATTAAAAAATTATATACTTTATCCATCTTCTCACCCTACACCCATTTTAACTAAAAATAAGGATATTAGCAAGTAGATTGAATATTTTATAGAAAAAGATTATAATTATTTTATAAAGGAGAGCGAAATGGAAGTTTTTAATATTTTGTGGAACAAATATGATGAAGATAAACAATATATTATTGGTTATTTAATATATGATCAAAAATGGATTTTTAAATACAATCAAGAACTTATTAATGAAGCTATTAAAAAAGGCTTTAGACCTTTTCTTGAATTACCATTAATTGATAAAGTTTACACAAGTAATAAATTATTTAAAACTTTTAGCAATCGTTTAGGAATAAATAAAAAGAAGCCCAGTATTATGATTTTAAAAGAAAAGAAAGGAAAATTAATTACCGACAACATTATTATATTACATAAAAAAACGAAGAGGAAAGGCGTATAAACAACATGGAAAGAAAAGAGATAACTAATTTTAAAGTATTAAGTGAAGAACCTAGAGGATATTTAGCAAAGTATTGGATTAAGGATGGCATAGAAAAATTAATAAAATTTAATAACGAGCTTTATCCAGATCAAGATATAATGGAAAAACTATCAGCCGACATTTTAAAAGCCGTTTCCCTAAAATGTGTTACTGTTCAATTGGGATATGATAGTAAAAACAAAAATAATTGTTGTATAATTGATACCTTTTTAGAAAACGAAGGCGATATTACTTATGAAGTAGATAGTAATTGGTTTATAAAAGATACCGGTAATCCTGATTATGATATTTCTTCTGCTATAGCACGAATCTTTTATAATTTTTCATCATTATATAATATTTCAAAAAGAGAATTGAAAGATATTAAAGATGATTTTCTAAAAATGATTTTAGGGGATTGTTTAATAGGCAATGAGGATCGAAAATTAAAAAATGTAGCTTTAATCTTTAACGAAAAAACATTTCAATATCGTTTAGCCCCATCTTTTGATAATAGTTTAGCTTTTCATTGTTATCAACTTACTAACAGCGAACCTGTCTGTTTTATAGGCAATCAATACTTCAATATAACAGATGTCCTCAATTATCTTATTAAAAATTATTACGAACTCCTAGAAGATGTTATTTTTAAAATAATAACCTTTACTAATTTTGATTTAATAACTTTAATGAAAAAATATAACAATGAATTACCTTATGAAAAAATAGCCTATATTATTAATCATATTCAAAATGTAACTGATATTTTAAAACAAAAAACAAAGGTATCTAAAGAAGAAGATATTAAGATTGACTTTAATAAATAGTAATCTTTAAATTAGATTGTTAAAATCTTTTTTAAAAATTGTCCTGTATATGATTTTTTATTAACAGCTACTTGTTCTGGGGTTCCACAAGCAACTACATAGCCCCCTAAATCTCCGCCTTCTGGGCCTAAGTCAATAATATAATCAGCTACTTTAATAACATCTAAATTATGTTCAATAACAACTACCGTATCTCCATTATCGACAATTCTCTTTAAAATATTAAGTAATTTTAAAACATCATCTATATGCAAACCAGTAGTAGGTTCATCTAAAATAAATAAACTTTTGCCGGTTGGCTTTTTTTGTAATTCTTTAGCTAGTTTAATTCGACTAGCTTCTCCCCCAGATAAAGTTGGAGCACTTTGACCTAATTTAAGATAACCCAAACCAACATCTAATAATATTTTTAATTTATTTTTTACTTTCGCGACATTAGTAAAAAACTGATATGCTTCACTAACCGTCATCTTTAAAACTTCAGCTATATTTTTATCTTTATATTTTATTTCTAAGGTCTCACGATCATAACGAGATCCTTTACAAACTTCACAAGGAACATAAACATCTGGTAAAAAGTGCATTTCTATTTTTTTTACTCCATCTCCATGACAAGCTCCACAACGACCTCCTTTGACATTAAAAGAAAAACGACCTCGGTTATAACCTCTTATTTTAGCTACTTTAGTTTCTGCAAAAACTGTTCTAATTTCGTCAAAAACCCCAGTATAAGTAACGGGATTACTACGAGGTGTGCGCCCAATTGGAGCTTGAGAAATATTAATCACTTTATCTATTAATGATAGCCCCTTAATAGCTTTAAAACGACCAGCTTTTTCTTTAGTATAATAAAGATTATTAGCAATTCCCTTATATAATATTTCATCAACCAATGACGATTTGCCGCTTCCTGAAACACCTGTCACACAAATAAATAAACCCAAGGGGAATTTTACATTAATCTTTTTTAAATTATTTTCAGCACAACCAATTAATTCAAGATAATTACCATTACCCTTTCTTCTTGCTTGAGGAATAGGTATTTTCTTTTGGCCTGATAAATATTGACCCGTTATACTTTTAGGTTCTTTAATAATATCATTTGGGGTTCCACAAGCTACTACCTGACCTCCTGAAACTCCTGCTCCTGGACCTATATCAACTACATAATCAGCTCTTAAAATAGTATCATGATCATGTTCGACAACAATTAAAGTGTTACCTAAATTCCTCATTTCTAATAACGAATTAATTAAGCGTTGATTATCACGTTGATGTAAACCAATACTTGGTTCATCTAAAACATAAATAACATTAGCTAATTTAGATCCAATTTGAGTAGCTAATCTAATTCGTTGTGATTCTCCTCCTGATAAAGTAGTTGCCGTTCTATTTAAAGTTAAATAATCTAAACCAACATTAATTAAAAACATTAACCGATCTTTAATATCTTTAAGAACCATATTAGCTATAGCGAAAGCTTCTTTATTTAACTTTAAGTTTTGAAAAAAAGATAAAGCCTCCTTGATACTTAAATTAGCCACTTCATTAATATTCATCTTATTGATTTTAACAGCTAATAAAGATTCCTTTAATCTTGAACCCTTACAAGTAGGACATAAATGTTCGTTCATATATTGTCTTATCCAATTTCTAATATATTCACTCTTAGTATCTAAAAAACGTCTTTCTAAAAGATTAATAACCCCTTCATAAGGTTCTTTATTAGCATAAAAGTTACCATTTTGAGAATAAAATTGAAAATCAATAACATCTAATGAACCATAAAAAATAATATCTAATTCTTTTTTAGTTAAATTATTTATTTCCTTATCCATATCAATATTATAATACTGACAAGTTATTTTTAATCTTTTTAAATAAATATTTTCTTCTCCCATATTATTAAAAGGAACAATAGCACCTTCATTTAAACTAAAATATTTATCTGGAATAATTAAATCAGGATCAATTTTTAATTTAAAACCTAAACCTTTACAATCAGAACAAGCTCCATAAGGAGAATTAAAAGAAAACATTCTTGGTTCTAAATCAGCGAGTGAAAAGTTACAATAAGGACAAGCTAAGTTCTCATTTAATAATAATTCCTCGCCTCCCATCTCAACAATTACTTTCCCTTTCGCTAATTTAGTTGAAGTTTCAATTGCTTCATGAAGCCTACTTCTAATTCCATCTTTAATGATTAAACGATCTACAATTACCTCAATGGAGCTTTTTTTATTTTTATCTAATTCAATAACATCACTTAAATCATATATAGAATCATTTATTCTAACTCGAACATAACCACTTTTTCTTAAATTATCAAGCAAATCACGATGAGTTCCTTTTTCTCCACTAACTATAGGAGCCATAATCATTATTTTAGTGTTTTCTGTTAAAGCTAAAACACGATTAACCATTTCTTCAATACTTTGCCTTTTAATTGATATTTTATGAAGGGGACAATAAGGAATCCCTATTCGAGCATAAAGAAGCCTTAAATAATCATATATTTCAGTTACTGTTCCAACCGTTGAACGGGGATTTTTATTAGTTGTTTTTTGTTCAATACTAATAGCCGGACTTAACCCTTCAATACTATCTACCTCGGGTTTTTCGCTAACACCTAAAAATTGTCTTGCATAAGCGCTAAGAGATTCTATATATCTTCGTTGACCTTCCCTATAAATAGTATCAAAAGCTAAACTACTTTTACCACTACCAGAAACTCCCGTCATTACTATTAATTTATTCTTCGGTATTTCAAGATCAATATTTTTTAAATTATTTTCTTTAGCACCCTTAATTATAATTTTATCATTCATTCTTTCACTCCTAACTAGCTTTTAACTCAAATAATATATCTCTAAGTTCCATTGCTCTTTCAAATTCTAAATCAAAAGCTGCTTTATGCATTTCCTTTTCTAATTTCTTTATTAATTTTTCTTTTTCTTTTAAATTATAGATATTAGATTTATCAAATTCCTTAACTACTTGTTCGTTAGTAATCAAATTCCTAATCTCTTTAGTAATCGTTTGCGGAATTATATTGTTTAAGTCATTATAAGCTTGTTGTTTTTTTCGCCTCCTCTCGGTTTCCTTAATAGCTACTTTCATGCTCTTGCTTATTTTATCAGCATACATTAATACTTTCCCATTAACATTACGAGCGCAACGACCAATCGTTTGAATTAAACTTCGTTCACTTCTTAAAAACCCTTGTTTATCAGCATCTAAAATAGCTATTAAACTAACTTCAGGAAGATCTAACCCTTCTCTTAACAAATTAATCCCAACTAAAACATCATATTTTCCAATTCTTAAATCCCTAATAATACTAATCCGTTCTAAAGTTTTAATTTCATTATGAAGATAAGCCACTTTAATATCAAACTTCTTTAAATAATCAGTTAATTCTTCAGCCATTCTAATAGTAAGCGTGGTTATTAAAGTTCTTTCATTAACACTTAGACGATGATTAATCTCTGATATCAAATCATCAATTTGACCTTCTCTTGATCTTACTTCAATTACTGGATCTAATAATCCAGTAGGTCTAATAATTTGTTCCACTACCTGATGATTTACTTTTTTTAATTCATAATCACCCGGGGTTGCTGATACGAAAATAACTTGTTTTATTTTATCTTCAAATTCACTAAATTTTAAAGGTCGATTATCAAGAGCACTTGGTAATCGAAACCCATAATCTACTAAAGTTTGTTTGCGAGCTCGATCACCATTATACATCCCTCTAACTTGAGGAAGAGTAACATGTGATTCATCAATTACTAATAAAAAATCATCCCCAAAATAATCAATTAAAGTAGTTGGTGTTTCTCCTTCTTCTCTTAATGCTAAATGGCGAGCATAATTTTCAATCCCTCGGCAAAAGCCAGTTTCTCTAAGCATTTCAAGATCAAAATTAGTTCTTTCTAATAATCGCTGATGCTCAATTAATTTATGATTAGCTTTTAATACTTGTAACCTTGCATCTCTTTCTTGCTCTATTCTTTTAAGCGCTATGTCTAATTTTTCTTCATTAGTAACAAAATGACTAGCTGGATAAATAGTAATCGTCTTTTTATTATTAATAACTGTCCCTGTTAAAACATTAAAATCACTTAGCCTTTCAATCTCATTACCAAAAAGTTCAATTCTTATCCCATTTTGACGTTCATAACTTGGAATAATTTCAATAACATCTCCTCTTACTCTAAAAGTACCCCTCTTTAAATCAATATTATTTCGTTCATATAACATCTCAATTAACTTAGTTAATATTTCATCACGATTAATCAAATCACCCACTTTTAAAATTAACATCTTCTTTTTATAATCTTCAACTTCTCCAATCCCATAAATGCAAGAAACAGAAGCTACTACAATAACATCACGATGATTAATTAAAGAAGAAGTAGTACTATGCCTTAATTCATCAATTTCATCATTAATTGAAGCATCTTTTTCAATATAAGTATCAGTCGCTGCTACATAGGCTTCTGGTTGATAATAATCATAATATGATACAAAATATTCTACTTTATTATTAGGAAATAATTCTTTAAATTCACTATATAGTTGCCCGGCTAAGGTCTTATTATGAGCTAAAATTAAAACCGGTTTCTTAATTTTATTAATCACATTAGAAATAGTAAATGTTTTGCCGGTACCAGTTGCCCCTAATAATACTTGATATTTTTTACCTTCTTTAATCCCTAATAACAATTGTTCAATAGCTTTAGGCTGATCTCCATTAGGCTTATAATTTGCTTTTAATTTAAAACTCATCTTTAATATCTCTCTTTCATCAACTTATTATACAATCAAACTAAGGTTCGTGTCAATTTAAAAAAACGATTAAAAAGGAATACTAATAATATTCCCTTTTGTTTTATAAAATAATAATTTTTAATTTAAAATACTTGTTAATCGTTTACTGTACGATAACAGTTCTTTGCACTTGAGTAGCTGGATTACCTGCTCTATCCTTTACATCATAATATAAATGATAAGTCCCCGATATATTAGTATCAAGATGACCACTCCTACTTACTTTTTTAGTGACTTCTCCATCTCGATAATCAACTGCATAATAACCAGGATCAATAAAATTAGCCCCTTTCGCTACATGAATAACAGCATCACCAACTAAATATAAAATAGGGGGTACCTGATCATCTTCAGGCCAAGCAAAACCTTCACACATAATACTTTCATCAACTATTACCGCTAATCTAATATCAGTAGTTAAAGGTATTTTACGATCATTACGATAATCCATTAATTCAGGTCCAATCAAATGATTATCTACCAATTCACCAACTTTTAGATAAACAATTTTACCCGGTGTAGTTATTCCTTCTAAGTCTGCTTGATTTTTAGGATTTGAAGCATAGGTAATTGAAGCTTCACAAACACGCTCTATTAATTCTTGATAAGCTGCCTCTTTATCAAAAGGCTTAAAACAACCTTTTATCCATAATACTAAAGCTACTACTAATAAAGCAATTATCAAAATCAACACTTTAACTAATGGATTTAGAATAGGTTTAGGACGATAATATTCACCCTCTTGATCTTCAGGTTGTTCTCCAAAAACATTATTTTGATTTAAATAAGTATTCATAAATGCCTCCGTTTATATTTTTAAATACTTTCTAACCGCTGTTAAACTACCCATCATCCCAACCATTATTCCTAGGCCTAAAACAATAGCTGACACTATATATATTATTGGTTCTGGATTTACTAATTTAACAAAAGGAGAAAATAAATGACCATCAAAATATGAATATAAATTAGGATAGCCATAAGCTACTATTCCTATAGGGATTATAGCACCTAACACCCCTAAAAGCAAGCCTTCAATAATAAAAGAAAGTTCAATATTAATATTAGAGGCCCCTACTAAACGCATTATTTCAACTTCTCTTCTACGAGCAAAAATAGTTAATTTAATAGTATTAGTTATTAAAAAAGCAGTTACAAAGATTAATAATAAAACAATAACAAATAATGCCTTTTCAATCATTTTAAAAATAGGTAATAATTGATCAATAATTTCTTCCCCATAACGAACAAAATCAACCCCTTTAAAAGATTCTAATTGCTTAGCTGTATCATTCATTAATTCAATATCATTTACTTTTACTAAAAAGATATCATGAAGAGGATTTTCATCTTCTTCCCACCTACTAATGATAGGACCTAACGTATCTGAATTAGCAGTTAATAATTGAGCTTCAGCTTCCTTACTACGAAATTGATAATCGCTTACATTAGTTATTTTCTTAATTTGAGATTTTAAATTATCAATTTCCTTTTCTTTAATACCTTTTTCTAAATAAACATAGATAGTAAATTCTTGTTTAATAGAATTTGTTAACCGATCAATATTATAAGAAGTTAAAATGGAAATAGAAACAATAATTAAAGTAATCGCAATACAAGAAATAGAAGCAATACTTAAACTCCCATTACGAATTACATTTCTTCCTGCATCCCTTATATTTCTACCAATTATTCTAAACAGCTTCATAATCATAACTACCTTTCAATGAATCTTTAGTTATTCTACCATCTTCTAATAAAACAACTCTTTTCTTCATTTTATTAACAATTTCTTTATCATGGGTAGCCATAATAATAGTCGTCCCTAAATTATTTATCACTTCTAAAACCTTCATTATTTCAAAACTAATATTAGAATCTAAATTACCAGTTGGTTCATCACATAATAACAATTTAGGTCCATTAACAATAGCTCTCGCAATTGCAACCCTTTGTTGTTCACCACCCGATAAATTATCAGGAAATTGTTTAGCTTTATTTTTTAACCCGACTAATTCCAAAGCCTTTAAAGTCTTATCTCTAATCTCCTTTAAAGGAAGCCCAAATATTTCTAAAGAAAAAGCAACATTTTCAAACACCGTAAGTCTTGGTAATAATTTAAAGTCTTGAAAAACAATCCCTATTTTTCTTCTTAAACGATAAACCTTACTATTTTTTAACTTCGCAACATCAATACCACCAATTATAATTTGACCTTTGGTCGGTTTTTCTTCTCGATTAAGTAATTTTATTAAAGTTGATTTCCCACTACCAGAAGCCCCAATAACAAATATAAAATCACCCTTTTTAACTCTTAAATTAACATCATAAAGAGCAGTTACTCCGCTAGGATACTGTTTTTCAACCTTCTTAATTCTAATTAACTCCATTTTACTTCTCCTAACTACTTTTCATCTCATTTATTATATCATAAAAAATAACATTTCTAATTAACATTTAATGGTTAGCTTGGTTTTTTAAAAATGCTTCCATAAAAGGATTTAAATCACCATCTAAAACAGCCTCAAGATTACTTGTTTCATAATTAGTACGATGATCCTTTACCATCTTATATGGATGCATTATATAAGATCTTATTTGAGAACCGAAATTAATACTAGCTAAAGAACCTTTTAAAGATGATAATTGCTGTTCTTTTTTTAATAATTCTGCTTGATATAATTTGCTTTTTAAAATATTTAAAGCCTTAAGTTTGTTTTGTAATTGACTACGTTCATTTTGACAAGTTACTATAATTTTAGATGGTAAATGAGTAATTCGAACTGCACTATCGGTAGTATTAACTGATTGTCCTCCCGCTCCACTGCTACGATAAACATCTATTTTTAAATCACTTTCTTTAATATTTATTTCAATATTATTATCAATTTCAGGTGCAATATCAACTGACGCAAAAGAAGTATGTCTTTTATGAACAGCATTAAAAGGAGACAATCTAACTAAACGATGAACTCCCTTTTCACTTTTTAAATAACCATACGCATTAAAACCCTTAATAAAAATAGTTGCCCTTTTAAGACCTGCTTCTTCTCCATCTTGAACATCTATTATTTCATAAGAATAATTGTTTCCTTCGCACCATCTTAAATACATTCTAAATAATATGCTAGTCCAATCACAAGCTTCTACCCCACCTGCTCCTGCTTGAATTTCTAATATAGCATTATTCTTATCATAAGGTTTACTAAAATAAAGATTTAAGGTTAAATCATTAATCTCCTTTAAGATAGTCCCTAATTCTTTCTCTATTAAACCCTTTAACTCTTCATCATCAGTAGTCTCTAATAAAGTAATTGTTTCAAGATGATCATTTATCTTTTGTTTTAATTTTTTAATTGAGGTAATAATCCCATTAGCTTTATTTAATTTGTTTATAATACTTTCGGCTTCTTTTTTATCATTCCAAAAATTATTATCTTTTAATTTTAAAGATAACTTTTCAACTTCAACTTCCTTAGTAGTTATATCAAAGTAACCTCCATAAATCTTCTTCTTTATCCTTCATTTTAAGTAATTCCCTTTTTATTTCCTTTATTTCCATTAATTAATCATCCTTCCTAATTAAAATTTTAATTTAAAAGCTCTTTCTTTATTTTCCACAACAACGTTTATATTTTTTACCACTGCCACAAGGACATAATTCATTAC
>CAZBGR010000016.1:0-17401 GCA_964491535.1 uncultured Muribaculaceae bacterium | reverse complement strand
TAAGAGATAAAATGATTGTTTTTGGTGATGATTATGATACTATTGATGGAACTTGTATAAGAGATTATATTCATGTTTCTGATTTAGCCTATGCTCATCTTTTAGGTGCTAAATATATAAATGATACTAATTGTTCAGTGTTATTAAATTTAGGTTCTAATGAAGGTTATTCAGTTAAACAAGTAATCAAAGAAGTTAATAAAAGAAAAAAAGTTAATTATGAAATTGGTCCAAAAAGAGAAGGAGATCCGGCAAAATTAATTGCTTCTAATGAAAAGGCTAAAACAATATTAGGATGGTATCCTAAATATAAATTAGCTGATATAATAGAAAGTGATATGAAGTTTAGGGAAAAAATAAAAACTAAAAAATAATAGGTGATTAGATGAAAAAAGTATTATTTATTTCAAGCACGGGTGGACATTTACATGAATTATTACAATTAAGTCCTTTATTTAAAAAGTATGATTATCATATTATAACAGAGAAAACTAAATCTAATTTAAATTTAGTTAATAAATATCCAAAGAGGGTTAATTATTTAATATATGGTACTAAATCAAAGCCCTTAACATATCCTTTTAAATTATTAAGTAATTGTTTTATTAGTTTATTTTTATATTTAAAAATAAGACCTAAAGTGATTATTACAACAGGCGCTCATACGGCAGGTCCTATCTGTTGCCTTGGAAAACTTTTAGGTAGTAAAATAATATACATTGAATCTTTTGCTAATCTTCATACTAAAACAATTACTGGTAGAATTATATATCATTTTGCGGATCTTTTTATTGTGCAATGGAAAAGTATGTTAAAATTATATCCAAAAGCTATTTATGGAGGATGGATATACTAATTTATATATAGGAAGTGATTAGTTATGTTAGATAAAATAAAAGATACTTTAAAAAAGGCTCATCAAAATCATTTATTTAATTTTTATGATGATTTAAATAAGGATGAACAAAGGCATTTACTTAATCAATTAAAAAGGATTGATTTTAAGTTGCTTAATCATTTATATAAAAATATTTCTAAAAAGGAAGCAAAATATTTAATTTCACCAATGGATAGTATTAAAGCTACTAAGGAGCACTTTAATTTAGGTGTCGAGGCTTTAAAAAGAGGCGAATATGCGGTTGTTACGATGGCGGGAGGACAAGGTACTAGATTAGGTTTTGAAGGTCCTAAAGGGACTTATAAATTAGGTTATAAGATTAATAAATCACTATTTGAAATCCAAGTTGATAAGTTAAAAGAAATATTTAAAAAATATCATAAATATCTTAATTGGTATATTATGACGAGTAATGATAATTATAAGGCAACGCTTAATTTTTTTATAAAGCATCATTATTTTGGTTATCCAAAAGAATATGTTTCTTTTTTTATTCAAGATGAATTACCAATGCTTGATTTAAATGGTAAAATAATAATGGATTCTAAATTTAATATAAAAATGGGCGCTAATGGGAGTGGGGGTGTTTTTTCTTCTTTAAAAAATAGTGGTTTGTTAGCTAAGATGAAGAAAAGTAATCTTAAATGGGTTTTTATTGGTGGGATTGATAATATATTATTACCTACTGATAATCCTGATTTAATTGGCTTTGCTATTAAAGAAAACTGTTTAGCTGTATCTAAAATAGTAAAAAAGTTATATCCTAAAGAAAAAGTAGGTCTTTTTGTTAAAAAAGATAATCAACCAGCTGTTATTGAATATATAGAAATGAGCGAAGAAATGAATAATTTAAAAGATGATCAAGGAAATTTAGTTTATGGAGATGCTCATATCTTATGTAATTTATTTAATATTAAACTCTTAGAGAAAGTAGCTAATAAGAAATTAAAATATATGGCGGCTTTAAAAAAGGCTTCTTATATTAATGATAAAGGCCTTTTAATAGAACCTATTAAAGAAAATGCTTATAAATTTGAAACTTTTATTTTTGATGCTTTTAGTTATACTGACAAAGTTGGTTTATTAATTGAAAAAAGGGAAAGAATCTTTGCCCCGATTAAAAATAAAAAAGGAGAGGATAGTCCTCAAACAGCTAGTAAGTTATATCTTAATTATTATAATAAATTAAAAGGTAGGGATAGGTAATGGTTTTAGTTTTATTAGGCACTCAAAATTTAAGTTTTAAAAGATTATTAGATGCTATCCAATTTCAAATAGATAAAGGCCATATTAAAGAAAAAGTAATTGTTCAAGCAGGTAGCACTCAATATCAATCTAAAAATATGGAAATCTTTACTTTAATTCCTATGGAAGAGTTAAGTAATTTAATTAAAAAAGCTGATCTTATTATAACTCATGGTGGAGTAGGTTCAATTATGGAAGGCATTAAACATCATCAAAAAATAATTGCCGTTCCTCGTTTAAAAAAATATAAAGAACATGTTAATGATCATCAATTACAAATAGTAAAAGAATTTAGTAATTTAGGTTATTTATTAGCTTTAAATGATTTAGATGAGTTTGCTAAAGCATTAAAAGATATTAAGACTTTTAAGCCGTTAGATTATAAAGCTAATAATGATAAAATGATTAAATTAATTGCTGAATATATAGATAATATAAAGTAATAAAAGAAGTGATTAGATGTTAAAAAAATTTATTAGTAGGTATCATTTTATAATTTATATAGGGTTATCTTTTTATATTATGGATTTATATTTAAGATATTTAAATTTAGATATAAATTTTGGTAGTATGATAGCTCTAACAGCTAGTTTTTTCACTTTAGCTTGGGTTAGTTTCTTTATAAGTATTTTTCTTTTTTTAAATTATAAAAAAGGTAAATTTTTTTATTTATTTATAATTTCTTTTTTTGCTCTTTTCTTTATCATAAATTATTTTTATTTTATGGTTTTTAATAATTTTTTTAGTTTTCGATATTTAGCTTTAGCTAAAGAAGGAATTAATTATTTTTTATCAGTTTATCAATTTATCTCTTTTTCTTTTTTCTTAGTTTTATTAATTTTTATTTCTTTCGTTTATTTAGGAATAAGATTTAGACCAAAAAATAAATTAAAAAGTGATTTTGTTTTAGCTATTTTTTTCTTACTTTTAGCAATTGTATCTTTTAATGGTGGAAGATATTATTTAGGTTGTGGGGCTGATAATTTAGCTTTTGATGCTTGGAATTATAAAAGAAATATATATGATACTTTTTTAGAAAATAGGAAGAGTATGCAAGTGTCAGGTTTTTTTGAATATATAGGAAGGGATCTTTATTTAACTTATTTCCCTAGAATAAAAGAAGATCAAGAAATGATTAAGTTTCTAGATAATTATTATGATAATCATCCTAATCTTAAGGAAAACAATCAATGGACTAGTTTATTTAAAGATAAGAATTTAATATTAATAATGTTAGAAAGTGTTGATGAGTGGTTAGTAACAAAGGATATTATGCCAACAGTTTATAAAATGATGACTGAAGGAATTAACTTTGTTAATCATTATGCTCCTATGTATGGTGGTGGGGCTACTTTTAATAGTGAATTAGCTGCTAATACTGGTTTTATAACTCCTTTTGATAGTGGTTTAGCGGCTTATAGTTATGTTGATAATGAATTTCCTAATTCATTACCTTATTTATTTAAAGAACAGGGATATATAGCTAATATGTTTCATTTGAATTTTGGTGAATTTTATAATAGAAGAGTAATGGCTAAGGTTTTTGGTTATGAAAATTATTATGGTAGTTATGATATGGGAATTTCAGTTCCTGAAGCTATTAAAGATAGTCATTTTATGACTAATAAAAAATTAAGAAATTTAATTTTACCTCCTGATAAGTTTTTTAGCTTTATTATTACTTATTCTGTTCATATGCCTTATTTAAAAAACAGTTTAGAATGTTCTCGTAATCTTAATGAAGCTGATAAGCAAAAGATTAATAAAGATGAAGAATTGACTTGTATAAAAGCTCAAGCAAGAGAAACAGATAAACTTTTTAAATTATTATTGAAAACTTTAACTGAGCAATCTAGATTGGATGATACTGTTATTGTTGCTTATACTGATCACTATGCTTATGCTTTTTCTGATAAGGATAGATTATTTCAATATAAAGCAACAGATGATAATAATCTTATTCAAAAGGTTCCTTTCTTTATTTGGCACAATGATATAACGGCTTATGAAACAGCTAAAATATCTTCAACAATTGATATTTTACCCACTTTAGCTAATTTATTTGGTTTAACTTGGGAACCAAAAAATTATCTAGGTGAAAATATTTTAGCTGATTTTAGTAAAGGGTTTGTTTTTTTTAGTGATTATTCTTGGTATGATGGTGAAATTTATTTTAAAAATAATAAAATTGAAAGAGGTAATGAGGTAGATCAAAGTTATATTGATTATCGAAATCAACAAATTACTAATATTCTTAAAGTAAATAAAGGAGTTTTTGAACAAAATTATTTTAAATTAAGAAAAAGATGAATATTTTTAATTATTTATCATAATATAATAATGTCACTCAGTGTTATTCTGAGTGACAATTAGAGCTTTAGGAGTTTATCCTAAGGCTCTATTATTTATTTTTAATGTTTTTAAAATTTAAGGTATATTTTTGATGATTATGCATACTATATTAATGCCACACGGTTTAACTGTGTGGTCAGACCCAGGGTTTATCCCTGGGTCTGTTTATTTAAGTGGTTTTATGTTATACTTTTAATAGGTGACATAGATGAAAAAGGTAATTTTAATTGATGGTAATAATTTATTATTTAGAAGTTATTATGCTACTGCTTATCGTGGTCAGATGCTTAGAAATTCTAAGGGATTTCCTACTAATGCTATTTTAGGTTTTATTAATATGTTAAATAAAATTATTAATGATGAAAAACCTAATTATATTATGGTTGCTTTAGATAAGGGAAAAACTTTTCGCCATGATCAATATGAAGATTATAAAGCGGGTCGTCTTGAAGTGCCAGATGAATTAAAAATTCAATTTGGAGTAGCTAAAACGATTCTTGATAATATGGGAATAACTTATTTAGAGGTTTTAGGTTATGAAGCGGATGATATTATTGGTACTTTTGCTAATATGGTTACTAAGAGTGATGATTATCAAGCGCTTATTATAAGTAGTGATAAAGATTTATTACAATTAATAAATGAAAAAGTTAAAGTAAAATTATTAAAAACAAAAGGTCATATTATGATGGATAAAAAGGCTTTTGTTGATGAATATGGTTTTGAACCTCATAAAATAATTGATTTAAAGGGTTTAGAAGGAGATCCTTCTGATAATATTAAAGGTGTTAAAGGAATAGGGGAAAAAACAGCTATAAAGTTAATTAAAGAATTTAAGGATATTGAAGGTATTTATGTTAATCTTAATCAAATAACTGGTAAATTAAAACAAAATTTAATAGCCGGTAAGGAAATGGCTTTTATGAGTAAACAATTAGCAACCATTTATAAAGAGGTTCCTATTAAGATAGGGTTAGAAGGTATTAAAAGAAAAGAAGAAAATAAAAAGGAACTAAGGAAAAATTATGAAGAATTAGAATTCTTTTCTTTATTGAAAAGGATGGAAAAGAAAGTAGTTCCCTTAACTAAGGTTACCATAATTAATAATGTAGCTGAACTTAATGAATTAGATATTAAGGGTGAAGTTGCTATTTATTTAGAAATATTAGGGACTAATTATCATACTGCTAAAGTTTTAGGAATGGGGTTATATAATAAAGAACATGCTTTATATATTCCTGTTAAGATCTTAAAAGAAGAACCCAACTTTTTATTAAAGAATAATAAATATACCTATGATTTAAAGAAAGTAGTGGTTGCTTTAAAATATCAAAAGATAGCGATTGCTAAAATTACTTTTGATACAATGTTAGCAGCTTATCTTTTGAATTATAATATTAAAGATGATATTGCCTATTTAGCTAATCAATTTGAATATGATATTCCTTTTTATGAGGTTATTTCTAAAGCTAAAGTATTAGATGAAAAGTTAATAGCTGATTTATGCGTTAAGAAAGCTCGCTTTATTTATGAAACCTGTTCTTATTTTAAAAAAGAATTAATAAAAGATGAAAGTATGAAATTATTTACTGATCTTGAAATGCCTCTTTCTTATGTTTTAGCAGATATGGAATATACCGGTATTAAAGTAGACAAAAAGATATTGTTAAATATGGGAGAAGAAATTAAGATAAAACTAGAATTATTAGCAAAAGATATTTATAATTATGCAGGAGTTGAATTTAATATAGCATCTTTTAAACAATTAGGAGAAGTATTATTTAGGAAGATGCAGATTCCTTATAAGGGGAATAAAAAGAAATCTTTTTCAACTAGTAAAGAGATCTTATTAAAGATAAGGGATAAACATCCTATTATAGATAAAATATTAGAATATCGAATGTTAGCTAAAATTCATAGTAATTATATTGAAGGTTTAATTAATAATATTATGGAAGATAGTAAAGTTCATACTATTTTTAATCAAACTTTAACGAGGACGGGGCGTTTATCTTCTATTGAACCTAATTTGCAAAACATTCCTATTAGATATGAATATGGCAGATTAATTAGAAAAGCTTTTTTACCTAGCAAAAATGGATTATTAATGGCAGCTGATTATTCTCAATTAGAACTTCGTCTTTTTGCTCATTTAGGAAAAATAGAAAATTTAACTTTAGCTTTTAAAGCTGATTTAGATATTCATACTAAAACAGCGATGGATATTTTTAATGTTACGATAGATGAAGTTAATAGTGAAATGAGAAGACAAGCGAAAGCAGTTAATTTTGGAATTATTTATGGAATAAGTAGTTTTGGGTTATCAGAAAATTTAGATATTAATGTTAGAGAAGCTAGGGAATTTATTAATAAATATTTAAATACTTTTCCGGGGATTAGAAAATATATGGATGATATAATTGCTAAAGCTAAAGAAGATGGCTTTGTAAGAACGATTATGAACCGAAAGAGAGTCATTGAGGAGTTAAAGAGTAATAATCATTTAATTAGACAACAAGGAGAGAGAATAGCTTTAAATACCCCTATTCAGGGTAGTGAAGCTGATTTAATAAAAAAAGTAATGATAACTATTTTTGATCAATTTAATAAATTAAAATTAAAATCTAAAATGATTATTCAAGTTCATGATGAGTTAATTTTTGATGTTGTTAAAAATGAAAAGGATAAGGTTTTTAAAATTGTTAAAGAGACTATGGAAAGTGGTTTTAAATTAGATGTTCCACTTAAAGTAGAGATTAATTTTGGTGATAATTGGTATCAGTTAAAATAGGATTGTTTTTAAATAAGGAAGTGTTTTATGGCTTTAACTAAAACTAAGTTTATTAATTATATTCGTTGTCCTCGTTATTGTTCATTAGATGAAGTAAAAGATAATCAGTTAATGACTGATGTTTCTTTTGAAGAATATAAAGAAGAAGAGAAAAGATTAATTGTTGAAGAAATTTACCAAATGATGGTTGATGATAAAGGGAATAGTTTAATTGATTTTAAAAATGAACAATTAAAGGCAATGTTACCTTATTATTTAGAGATTGAAAGATTAGCGGCTAAGTATATAAAGGATAATTTTGGAGGTTTAATTATTCCTAATCAACAAAATAAAAAGCAAGAATCTTTTGATTATGTTGAAGATGGGATTAAATATTTATGTTATGTAGATATTTATAAAGAAACTAAAGATGCTTTTGATATAGTTGAAGTAAAAGCAACTACTAGTAAAACCTTTTTAAATTTAGGTCCTAAAGTAAAAGGGAAATTGATTTCTTTATTTGCTAAAAATAAAGAAGGTATTTTTTGTTTGAAAGAGGAATTAAATTCATATCAGTTTGAAGAGGAGATGACTTTAAAAGAATATTTAAAACATAAGGAAAAGTTATTTAATAAATATCATAAAGCAGGGAAATATATTTATGATTTATTAGTTCAAAGAATGATTGTTGAAGGATATTTAAAGGAGAATAAGCAAGTATCTAAAATTAATCAAATAAAATATTATCTAGCAGTTTTAAATAGTGATTATGTGTTTGATGGTAGATATGATAAAGATAATAAACCAGTTTATAATATTGATCAAGATGGTAATAATATTATTAGTTTGTTTGATTTTACAAAATTAACTAAAGAAATGTTACCTTTAATAGAAAAAGATCGTTCTCAAATTACTTCTTTTTTAAAGAAGATGGATTTAAAACCGTGTCCACTTGGTATTCATTGTCAACATAAAAAAGATTATAAATGTAAATTTTTAGAAGTTTGTTTTTATAAACAAGTTCCTAAAACTAATTCATTGTTTACTTATCTGAATAATAATTATGGATTTAGGGATGAGGAAGGTTTAAAGGTCTCTACTTTTGAGTTAATTAACCAAGGGGTAGTTCAGCTATTAGATCTTAAAGAAGAGGCCTTAACTAGGGCTAATAATGTTATTCAACGGCGAGTAGTAGCGAATGATGAACCCTATCTTAATAAAGAAAAAATAAAAGCAGGTTTAAAAACATTAGTTTATCCTTTATATTATTTAGATTTTGAGACTTTTCCTTGTCCTCTTCCTAGATATAAAGGAGAGAAATGTTATAATCAATCAGTCTTTCAATATTCACTACATATTGAATCTAAACCAGGTAGTTGTCAAAAAGATAAAGATAATTATTCCTTTTTAGCTATCTCTCATCAAGATGAAAGAGAGTCTTTAGTAAAATCTTTATGTGAGCATTTAAAGATGACTTCAGGAACGGTAATTGTTTATAATCAAACTTTTGAAAGAAGTCGTTTAAAGGAATTAGCTTCTTTATTTCCCAATTATCAAAAAGAATTATTAAAGATTAAAGATCATACTTTTGATTTATTAGATCTTATTAGAAATAAATCATCATTATATAAAGAATTAGGCTTTGATGAAGAGTCTTCATCAACTATTAATTATTATCATTCTTTACTTAATGGCTCTTATTCTATAAAAAAGGTCTTACCTCTTTTTGCTCCTCATTTAGATTATCAATTATTAGCGATTACTAACGGTAGTGAAGCTTTTTTAACTTATCTTAAATTTCCAACTTTTAATTCGGCAGAATTAAAAAAACAACGAATTAATTTATTAAATTATTGTCAGCAAGATACTTGGGCAATGGTTGTTATTTTAAATAAATTAAAGGAATTAGTAAAATGATGTAAACTTTACATAAATAAGTTGCTTATTTAAGAAAGATTGAGTATCTTAATAAAAGGAGGCGATACTTTGATTTATCCATCAATAGATCAATTATTAACGATTGTTGATTCTAAATATGCTTTAGTACATGTAGTAGCTAAAAGAGCTAAACAGATGCATGAAACTAGACATTTTCAATTAAAAGAATCTGCTTATCGATTTAAAAAATTTTTAGGTCGTAGTTTAGAAGAAGTAGTATCTAATTTAATTATTGTAAAGTGATTTTTTACTTAAATTAAATGATGATTATTATCTTAATCATCATTATTTATTTTACCTCTTAAATTTGAATTTAAATTAATTCATATTATATTAATAATTTGTTCATCTAAGGTAAATAATATGTTTAGAAGGAGGTAAAATTTAGATGAGAAAATATATAGGTATCTTATTGTGGTTACTAACGATGATAGTTTTTTCAACTAATGTACATGCTATTCAGTTATCTAATGATGAAAAAGAAATTAAACATTCCATGTTAGCGGTTAATGGTGAACGTAATAATGATGTAAACATTAATAGAACTGATGATAATAACAATCTTAACAACAACAATCTTGATAATAATCCTAATAATAACCTAGATAATAATAACCTAGATAATAATAATCTTGATGGAACTTTAAATAATGATCATAATACTTTAAATAATAATACCACCCTTGACAATCTTAATGATCAAGATGAAACCCTAAATCAAACTAATTTTTTAACAGTCTTATCTTCTGGCATTATCGGTGGCATTATCGGTAGTGTAATCATCTATTTATTAATGGCTAGAAATAAATAAAAAGGTCCATATGTTAAGCATATGGATTTTTTTAATATTTTTTATGATAAGATATTAAGAAGAAGGTGATTAGTTTGCAAGTTATAAAATTAATCAAAAAGAATAAAGGTCGTTATCAAGTTATTTTGGATAATGGGGAAAGTCTTTTATTAGATGAAGAAATAATTATAAAGTATGGTTTATTTTTAAATAAGGTTATAAATTCTTCTATCTTATCAAAAATAAAGACTGATAATCAGTATTTAGAAATATATAATCAAGCCTTAAAATATATAAGTATTAGATTACGAAGTAAAAAGGAAATGAATCAATATTTAATTAATAAAAAGTATCCGAAAGAACTTATTGCTAAATTAATTAAGCAATTAAGTAAACAAGGTTATCTTGATGATTATCGCTTTGCTGAAGCTTTAATAAATGATCGTTTTCAATTTAGTAAAGATGGGCCATTTAAGATTAAAAGAAGATTAGAGGAACATAATCTTGAGTCATTAATTATTGAAGAGTTAATTAATAAAATTGATCAACAACAAATAATTTTAAAAATGGAAAAACTTTTAGCTAGACAAATTAAATTAAAAAGTAAAGAGAGTGGTTATAAATTAAAAAATAAGTTATTTGCTTATTTATATAATTTAGGTTATGACAAGGAATTGATTTTAGAATCTTTAACTAAAATAAAAAATAGGGAAGAAGGTTAGTAATAATTTGTTTTCCCTATTTTTTAGTTTCTTTTTAATTTAAACCTTTAAGTAGTTTTAAATAATTATTATATTGTTTATTTAAAAGAGAATCATGAATTTTTAATTGATATTTATTTCTTAATTTTTCTAAAGCAATATGATTTAGATTAGGATCTTGTTCAATTTTTTGATTAATTAAAGTAATTATAATATTTTCTTTAACAGCTTTTAATTTGGGTTTTTCTCTTTCATCGGTTTTTAAAATAATATGGTATCCAAATTCAGTTTTAATTGGCGTTTTTGTATAAGTATTTAATGCTAGATTGTAAGCTGCTTCCTCAAAAGCTTGAGCCATTTTTCCTTTATTAAACCAATCTAAATTACCACCATCATCCTTGTTACCTTCATCATCTGAATATTTTTTCGCTAAGTCTTTAAATTTAGCTCCTTCATTTAATTGTTTAATCAAATCATTAGCTAATTCTAAAGCTTCTTTTTCTTTTGCTTCTTTTCCTTCACTAGGCATATCATCAGTAGCTTTGGGTTTTATTAAAATGTGACTAGCTTTAATATCACCGACGGTTTCTTCTTCGTAATAATTATTAATTTCTTTATCTTTAATAAGCGTTCTTACATAATCATCAATCGCCATTTTTCTTTTTAAGTTTATTTCAAGATAAGCTTTTAATTCATCTTCGTTATTAAAACCTCCTTGAGTTTTAATTACTTCTAAAAAGTTATCTTGAGTTTGAAGTTTAATATAATCAATTTGAGCTTCTATTTCCTTTTTCAATTCTTCATTATTTTTATATTCTTGATTTAACATTAATTGATCTATCATCTCAATTAAGATATCTCTTCCATAACGTTCTTTCATTTCTTGATATAAATCATCAATGGTTATTTCAATGTTATTCATTGATACCACTAATTCTTGACCATTTTCTAATTTAGGTACTTTACCACAGCCAGTAATTAATAACAAAATTAAACCTAAATTAATAAGTAACAATACTTTGTAATTCATTTCTTTTTATGCCTCCTATCAGTTATCATATCAAAAAAAGGTTAAAAAAACAATTGTTTTTAGTTATAAATTAGCTATAAAATTAAAATCATTAGGATAATTAAGTTGTTAATATTTGATAAACTTCATCTACTGTTAAAGGGATTGCTTTATTATATTTAGGAATTAAATGTAGATGATAATGTTTAACTTCTTGAGCACTACCATTATTTTGAATGATGGTTAAACCATCAATTTTTAATTTATTAATTAATAATTGATGCATCTCTTTACTTGTTTTATTAATATGATTTAATATATTAATATTAATATCAGCAATATCTAAATAGTGTTTTTTAGGAATTATTAACATATGACCATTAGCTTTAGGATTAATATCTAAAAAAACTAAAATTTTATCATCTTCATGGATAATTGCTGAATTTATTTCTTTATTAATAATTTTGCAAAATAAACAATTCATCTTTGGACCTCCTTTAAAGATATTTTAACATAGATTATTAGCTTGATTCAAATATTTATGGGGATAAAAAAATAACTTGACAAGTTTAATAATATCACTATAATATAAACACTTAAAAAGGAGGAATATCATGCCAACACCAAGTTCAACTGATATAGGGCGTTTAAGAACAGCCATAAATGATTTAATAAGGATATTAGGAAATGGAAGGTTAACTCATTTTATTAATTCAGTTGATAAGTTATTTAATCTTTATAATGAAATATCAACCGAGATTAAAACTGATAGTGAAAAGGGAGAAATTATTTCCTTATTAACTTCTATTGAAAATTTATTAGTTTCAGTAGTTGACCGTTTACCAGAACCAGAAATATCAACTATTAAAGCTCCTCAAGAATATCAAAAAAAATAAGTTAGTTTTTAGTTAATGGTTCTTTAAATGAAAAACAATATCTGCTATAATATGATTGGTGATAAATTTGAAAAAGAAAATCTTTTTAGGTAGTACTGTTATTGTTTTAATTGATCAAGTAATAAAATTATTAATTATTAATAATTTAAAAGTTAATGAAAGTTTGACAATAATTAATAATCTTTTTTATCTTTCCTATGTTCAAAATGAAGGTTCAGCTTGGAATATCTTATATGTTAGTCAATGGTTTTTTATCATTTTATCATTATTAGCAATCTATACTATTATTAGATATTTTCTTTTGGATGTAAATATTACTAAAATAGAGGCTTTTGCTTATGCTTCAATTTTAGGAGGGATTATTGGTAATTTAATTGATCGATTTATTCATGGTTATATTATAGATTATATTGATATTTTAATTGGAAGTTATCATTATCCTATTTTTAATTTAGCTGATAGTTTTATAGTTATAGGGGTGGTTATTATTATTTGGACTTTATTAAAAGGTAATAAAAAATGAATTTGTTTACGGTTTCAGAATTAAAAAAGATTAGAATTGATAAATATTTAACTGAAAAACTTAAATGGAGTAGAAATAAAGTTCAACAATTAATTAATCAAGGTCAAGTTTGGGTAAATGATAAAAGGATAAAAAGTAATTATCTAGTTGAAGTTAATGATGTAATTAAAGTTATTCCTAAATTAGTTAATGATTTAAAAGTTAAACCTAAAAAATTAAAATTAGATATTTGTTATGAAGATGATTATTTATTAGTTGTTAATAAACCAAGTGGGATGGTAGTACATCCTTCTTTAGCTCATCATCAAGATACTTTAGCGAATGCTTTATTATATCATTGTCAAAAATTAAGTGATTTAAAGGGTAATGTTAGACCAGGAATTATCCACCGTTTAGATAAGGATACTAGTGGTTTATTGGTAGTGGCGAAAGATAATAATACTCATTTAGCTTTAGCTAAACAATTAAAAACTAAGCAGTTAAAAAGAATTTATTTAGCTTTAGTCCATGGTAATATTCATCATCAAAGAGGAACGATTAAAGCTCCAATTGGACGATGTTTAACTAATTATAAAAAGATGATGGTTACGGATGTTAAAAGTAAAGAAGCTATTACTCATTTTAAGGTATTAAAAAGTTTTAAGAAGGCTACTTTAATTGAATGTGAATTAGAAACAGGGAGGACTCATCAAATAAGGGTTCATCTTCAATATATTAAACATCCGATAGTTAATGATCCTCTTTATAGTGATAAGGCTGTTATTAATCAATATGGGCAATTACTACATGCTGAAAAGCTTACTTTTATTCATCCTCAAACTAAAGAAATAATGACCTTTAAAGCTCCTTGGCCAGATGAGTTTAAAGTCTTGATGGAGTCTTTTAATAAATAAAGAGTACTTATTTTTTTATTAAAGGGGATAAAAAGTGATATAATATATGAGAAGGTGATAAAGATGAACGAACTTATTATTAGACATAAAGATGAATTTGTAATGAAATTATTGCATTATTTTATTACGGTTGAAAATTATAATCCGGTTATTATTTATGGTAGTCAAAATGAAATATGGCTTGAAAATTTAGAAGCTCCCTATAAAATAATTAGAATTATGACGGGTTATATTCATAATAATGAACAATTTGAATTTGATATTTTTAAAATTAAAACTATTATTGGTAAATTAAAAATTAAAACTTTAAGTTTTAATTTGAACGTTTTATCTATTTTTCTTGATTTAGGTGATAATGTTAATTTAGAATCAATTGATAATATTAATTGTATTAATCTTCGTCATGAAAAAGATTTAGGTAAAGTTGAAGTTATTAAAGAAGCTTTTCCAACGATGATTAAAAAGTTAAAATTTGTAGAAAGTGGTTTTCAATTGTTTACTAAAATAACCTCTGATATTAATAAAAAGAGTGAAAAGGATGCTTTGCGTAATGAAGAAGTCTTTAAATCAAAGACACCTTATCTAACTTATTTCTTAATAGCTATGAGTGTTTTAGTTTTTATGGCCATGTATTTTGTTGGTAATGGAAGTTATGATAATTTAACTTTAATAAATTTTGGAGCTTTAGTTGGTGAATTAGTAAGAGAAGGGCAATATTATCGCTTAATAACTCCTGTTTTTATTCATATTGGGTTATTACATTTATTATTTAATATGTATGCTTTATATATTGTTGGGTCTCAATTAGAGAGTTTTTATGGTCGTTTTAAGTTCTTACTTATTTACTTATTTAGTGCTCTTAGTGGTTCTTTATTATCGATTACCTTTTCAACAAATACTATTTCAGCAGGTGCGAGTGGAGCTATTTTTGGCTTATTAGGTTCTTTATTATATTTTGGGTATCATTATCGTATTTATCTTGGGAATGCTCTAAATAGGCAAATCATTCCTATTATTTTATTAAATTTATTTATTGGGTTTACTTTTCAACATATTGATCAAGCAGCTCATATTGGTGGTTTAGTAGGTGGGTTTATGATGGCGATTGCTGTTGGGGTTAAATATAAAAGTAGTAAAAATGAACAAATAAATGGTATTATTGGAGTAGTTTTAATGTTGTTATTTTTAATTTATTTAGCTTTTATTCATGTGGTTTGATAAATTATAGGTTATTTAATAATTCTTGTGGTATTTTTAAAATTTACTTTAGCTATTTTCTTTAAAATAGCTTGCCCATGTTTAGCTATTATTTCTTTAGCTACTTGATCAACTTTAGGACCCGCTCCTTTTGGTAAAGTAATGGCTAATTGTTGATCAAGTTTTTTCATTTCTTTTAAAAATAAAAAGCGACTAATAATAGATGCACAAGCGACACTTAAACATTTACTTTCAGCTTTTATTACAAAGGTAAGGTTTTTTACAATATAAGGGGTATTTTCTAAATATTGATAATATTTAGTTTTATTAACAAATTGATCAATAATAATAAGATCATATTTAAAGTGATCTTTTTTTAATAATAACCCAATCGCTTTATTATGAAGGACGGCTTTGATTTTATTCATATTAGTTTGTTGACTATAATGTTTATTATAATCTTTATTATTTAAGATAATAATAGCATGGGGAATTTTCTTAATTAATTTAGGGGCTATTTCTTTAATTTTATCATCCGTTATTTTTTTAGAATCAGTTACGCCTAGTTTTTCTAAAAAAGGGATATCTTTTTTATTAACATAAGTAGCTGTAACGATAAGTGGTCCAAAATAATCTCCTGTGCCAACTTCATCTGATCCAATGGAATTAATAAAATAATAATCTAATTGCTTATCATAGTTTGTCAAAGATTTCTTTTTTTGCTGTTGCTTAGTTAAAGTCATTATTGTTTTACCTTTATTAAGATAAGCTTCTTTTTCTTTCCACATGGTAGCATCAATATCAGCACTTATCCCCTGAAAAACTACTTTTCCAGATTGATATAAGGTTACTACAGTATCACTTTCATCAGCTTGAAAAACAGCATAGGGTGGTGTTTTAGCTCTTTTTTTATCTTTAAAATAATCAATCATTTCAGCTTGAGTATTATCACTTAATTGATAAACTATCGTTTTTGATTTTGCCAAAAGTATCACTTCCTTAATCATATTTTAACATAAAATACTTTCCTTTTGCTAAAATATGTAATATAATAACAAAGAAAAGGAAGTGATATTTTGCCGCTGGTTGATGTTATTATTATCTTGTTACTAGGATTAGGGGCGGTTACTGGTTTTAGACGGGGTTTTTTTAAACAAACCCTCAGTGCAGTTGGGATAGTATTAGTTATTATATTAGCTTTTACTTTAAAAAACCCAGTATCTATTTTTTTATATAAGCGATTACCCTTTTTTAATTTTGAAGGTATTTTTGCTGGGGTATCATCATTAAATATTTTAGTTTATGAATTAATAGCTTTCTTAATAGTAGGGGCTCTGTTAATGATTATTTTTAGAATATTAATTAAATTAGCTGGTCTGTTAGAAAGTTTATTAAATTTTACTATCTTTTTAGGGATTCCTTCTAAAATATTAGGTGCGTTAGTAGGTTTAATAGAAGCTTATGTTTGGATTTTAGTGGTTTTATTTATTTTAAACTTGCCTTTTTTTAATATTGAATTAATTAATCAATCACATTTTAAAGATAAAATGTTAAATAAGACACCAATTGTTTTTAAATATGTTAAAAATACAGTAGGAGTAGTTAATGAAATTTATGATTTAAAAGAAGAGTTTAAAGATGATGTAGATAGCAATGAATTAAACAGAAGAGTATTAGATGTTATGTTAAAACATAAAATGGTAACAGTAAAGGGAATCGATAACTTAATTAATCAAGGAAAGTTGACTATTTTAGGAATCGAAACTATTTTAAATAAATATAGATAGGAGATTATAATGAATATGTTTTCAGGAACCGTTAATGATTATCAGAAAATGATTAAGGAGGGGAAAGTATTAGTTGATTTTTCCGCTGAATGGTGTGGACCTTGTAAAATGTTAAGTCCTATTTTAGAACAATTACCTAAATCATTACCTGATTTAAAAATTATTAAGGTAAATATAGATGATAATTATCAATTAGCCCAATCATTTAAAGTAATGTCAGTCCCTACTTTATTATTATATAAAGATGGGCAAATGATTGATCAAAGAATGGGTTTTCAAACTTTAGAGATGTTAATTGAATGGGTAAATAGTATTAATTAAACTAACTTAAAGAAGACTTTAAATAGTGTCAATAACTTAGGAAAATGTCCCAAAAAAAGTTGATTATAAGCGGGAAAATTT